>JAJZSZ010000356.1 GCA_021849365.1 Bacteroidota bacterium
AGCGGTATGCGACGGAGAGGTGCCGCTGTTTATTACAGTGCAATGGATCCCAAAATCAATACAGTTTTGCTAATGGCTGGTTACAGCGGGCACTTTAGCAAAAAATCTCCAGATTATCGTTTTCGGCTGTCGTACGACCGTTTTTTCTTTCCAACCTCTGATACGTTAATTTCAAGCAAGTTTAATAGTAGTGCAAGTGCCGGCATTACAATCGATAAGAAAATTGCTGGTACCCGGCTCGATTACTCATTGTTAATGGGAAAGCAGTATAATTCGCAGCTTTCATGGGACATTTACGGCCGCTTTGTGTTGCTTAAGATTGGAAAATACGACCGGATCAAGTTTGAACCTGAGGTTTCGTTTTACGCAGGAAACGATCAGACGATCATTTCTCAGCTTGGAGTTGTACCAGGCAGCAAACCTCAGAAATTTACAATCACGCAATCTGAACAAATGAATTTTGGATGGATGAATACGGAGCTTAAACTGCCATTGTCTGTTGGATATAAAAACTTCGATTTTGAATTTGGATATAACCTGAATTTTCCCCGATCGATTGTGACAAATGAAAAACTGGAATCTACTTCCTTTTTTAATTTCTCCATCGGATATCTTATTTCGTTGTGAAAATGTGATTCCATACCAATCAAAACAGTAAATTACAAAGCATAATTTTGGTTACTTTGTTTGTCGAAAACTAAAATGCGGGCTGAAATCTTTAATACGCTGAAGAATAAATTATTTTCTTATAAAAAGTAGGGTAATTTAAATTGAAGTTGTATTAGGTTAAAGTTGGGAAAAGCAGCAAATAACCAAATCGTAGAATTTGAAATAGTAGTTTGAATGCCGCTTGTGATGGGTGTATTGTCGAATAAAACTCGTGCAGAAACTGGTCTTGACCAAGAAGGGTTTGAGCAGTTATTTGATGCTTATTGTGATGAGCTGCGGCACTACGTGTATTACAAATCGGGCGATATGGAAGTTGCTGAAGACATTGTTCAGGACACTTTTCTGAAGATTTGGGAGATGAGGTCTTCAGTAAGAACTGAAACAGCAAGGGCTTTACTGTACACTATTGCGACAAATCAATTTGCAAACAAATATAAACGGCAAAAACTGAGGTTTAAGTTTGAGCAAACCATAGTTGAGGACCGAACCTTTGAAACTCCTGAGTTTGAACTGGAAGTTAAAGAGTTCGACCGAAAACTTCAGCAGGTGCTGAGTGGACTTAACGAAAAAAGCCGGGTTGTTTTTTTAATGAACCGGATTGACCAAATGACATACAGCGAAATAGCTAAAAACCTTGATATTAGTGTTAAAGCTGTTGAAAAAAGAATGAAAAAGGCACTTGAATATTTACATAGCGAAATAGAGCAGAAATTTTAAAAGTATCAGAATAAAAGTACCGGAGATAAGCGTAAAATGGAACCTAAAAGAAAAGAACATATTGACCCGTTGAATTTTTCGAAAGCCGAGTTTGACAAACTTTCGGCCAGCGAAAAGGTTGATCTTTTCGTTCAGGAATATCGTGTACCGCAGGCTCGCACAAAAGCTGATACTTTAGACGCCATTCGCCGCAAAATTGACTCGAATGCTACGGTAGAAACTCCTGTCCGGAGCCTTCGCGTTTACTGGGCGGCAGCTGCATCGATCGCATTAATTGCTCTATTGAGCACTGTTTACTTTTATTTTGCATCAGCCGAAAAACAGATTGTTGCTGCCAGTAAGGGCCAGCACTTTGAATATACTTTGCCCGATGGCTCTGAAATTAAAGTAAATGCTGATTCGAAAATTACTTTCTCAGCTTCACGGTTTACAAAGAAACGTGAGCTTGAATTAGTTGGTGAAGCATTCTTTTCGGTACAGAAAGGTAAACCGTTCGTGGTAAAAACGCCTGTCGGAACTGTTGAAGTTCTGGGGACCACACTTAATGTGTTTGCCCGCAACAATGAGTTTAATGTATCCTGTATGACGGGAAAGGTTAAAGTAACTGTTGGCGACCAGAGTGTAACGATTCTTCCCGGTGAAAAAGTTATTTGGGATAATGGAACTCTGAAAAAAATGGCTCTTCCGCAGGGCGAAAGCGAAGCCGGATGGGTCAAAGGACAGTTTAATTTTGACAACATTCCTTTAATTTCTATTTTTGAGGAAATAGAACGGCAATTTAATGTCAGTATCTCGGCTCAGGGAATTGAAGGACGTTTTTATACCGGAAGTTTTACCAACAACAAACTTGCTGAGGCTTTGGAAATGGTTTGTTTACCTATGGATTTAGATTATGAAATTAAAAACGGAAACAAAATCAGTATTAAACCAAAAACGCATTAAGTTTTGGCCACTCATTCTTTTGTTTCTTATTTTTAATTCCACCCTTGATGGTTATAGCCAAACTAGCCAGTTTAATTTTAAGGAAACTCCGCTTTCCGAGGCATTGAAACAGGTTTCGAAAGCTTTGAATGTTTCGGTATCATTCGATTCGAAAGTAATGTCAGAACATGTTGTTTCAGGGGTTTTTAATTCGCAGAATCCTGATGAAATATTACCCCTGCTTATAAAAAATACAGGTTATAAGGTCGAAAAAAAGTATGGTAATTACCTGATTGTTCCTGAATTCCCGACAGAAAAGCCTGCGTTGATTGCGACGGTTAATGTTACCGGTCTTCTAGTCGATGACCTTACCGGAGAACAATTGCCTTATGCTACAATTTTTCTTCCTGAACGGAATTCATATTTAAGTACCTCGCTGAACGGAACATTTACTTTTAAAGTGCCGGCTGGCCAACCTGTGCATTTAAGTATTCAATATCTTGGCTACCAGAAAATTGATACATTGGTCGCAGTTTCCGGAACGCAGGCTTTGTTGTCATTCAGGATGAAGCAGAAAAATATGGAACTGGCTACAATCCAGGTGAAAATGGATCGGGTAAAAATGATCGACCAAAACAAAGAAGCGGGTCATTCGACTATTAATCCGGTTGGTTTTACCAATTTGCCCAATATGGGCGAGACTGATGTTTTCAGAACAGTACAGTTGCTGCCCGGAATTGGTTATTCCGAAGGTTCTTCGGGATTGAATATCAGGGGAGGAACAGCCGACCAGAATATGGTACTTTTTGATGGTTTCACGCTATATAATCTCGACCATTTTTTCGGAACTTTTTCGTCAGTCAATCCAAACGTGGTTAAAGATATCCAGATTTATAAAGGGGGATTCGATTCGCGTTACGGGGAACGACTTTCTGGAATTGTTGATATTACCGGAAAAACCGGGAATAAGTACAGCCCGAAAATAGCCGGAGGTCTAAACCTTGTCAGTGGAAATCTTGAAACAGAATTACCGCTTTCTGAAAAATGGACTTTGGTTGCTGCCGGCCGTCGCTCGTATGCCGATATTTATTCGAGTTACCTGGTAAAAAATATGATTGAAAATCACGTTGAAGATATTAATTCAACACTTCAGAATAACAGCACTATGCAGCTGTTGCCCGGTTATTATTTTTACGATTATAATGGGAAACTCACTTTTAGCAAGAGTGAACAGGAAAAGATGTCGGTAAGTGTTTTTGGTGGAAAAGATTTTCTTTCGAGTGCAGGTGAGGGGAGAAGCCGGCAGCTTTATTCGCAAACAACCGATGACAACAATTGGGGCAATTACGGTTTTAGCTTTTCATGGATAAAACAATGGTATAAAAAGTTTTTCTCAAATCTTCAGATTGGCTATTCGGGATATCAGAATAAATATGAAAATCACACCGTCGTGAATTCAAAGGCAAAATCGAAGAATGAAGTTGTTGGTGTTTTTGATTCGTATGAAGAAAATGAGCTGAACGACTTTTCGGCAAGCCTGAAAAACCAGTTTACGATTGATCTTAAAAACTCTATCGATTTCGGTTTCCACAGCAAATACAACGAATACACTTACCTGAAGAGTGAAGGAACGGATGCCTATTACTCCGATATTGCCAATTCATCGTGGTTATATTCGGCCTATGCCCAATTTAATACCCAGCAGGTCAAGAATCTAACCTTGAAGTTTGGCGGGCGGGTCAGCACCTATAATCTTTCGTCGAAAACTTATTTCGAACCAAGAGTTTCGGGCAGTTACCGGATTGCCGATTTTTTCCGGTTAAAATTTGCTGCCGGAAAATATTACCAGTTCTTGAGCAAAGTAGCACCCACCCAATCGTATGGCTATAACCGCGATTTCTGGGTAATTGCCGACGATAAAAATCATCCGGTCTTGTCGTCCGATCATTTAATCGGAGGAGCGAACTTTACCGTTGGACGTTTTTCGTTGGATGCTGAAGCGTATTACAAAACGATGGACGGACTTCAGTTGTTTTTGTATATACCTTCGTTTCAAAAAAATGCTGATCCCAATGGCTTTAAAAATCAGGCGCCCGGACAGCAACGAAAGATTCTCCCCAGTAAGTTCATCAACGGAACTGGTGAAGCCATGGGTCTCGATCTTTTGTTAAAATACGAGAGCCGTAATTTTACCAGCTGGATTGCCTATTCACGGAGCAATTCGATTCGGAATTTTGCCGACATAAATATGGGTGAGGATATTCCGGCGCCGTATGATAAGGCTCACGAGCTAAAATGGACCAATTTATTGACCTGGAAGAAATGGAATCTTTCGACGTTATGGGTTTATTCGACCGGTCAGCCCTATGTGACTAGTCAAACTGTTGATAAAACTCTTACTGCACGGTTTGTTTACTATCGGCTACCCGATTTTAACCGCCTCGATTTATCGGCCAATTATAATATTCATATTAAGAAGTTGCAGATTAAACTCGGCGCTTCACTCATCAATTGTCTGAATCAGC
>JAJZSZ010000357.1 GCA_021849365.1 Bacteroidota bacterium
CAAGTTCAAACGCCTTTCCTATCTATGCCGGATTAAACTGAGTGGATTCGACCGTGTTGGTATTGTAAACGAAATAACAACTATCATTTCAAAGCAAAGCAACATCAACATGCGCACGGTTCACTTCGATACCCATGATGGCATTTTCGAAGGTGATTTATATTTATACATACACAGTGTTCAGGATTTGAATGATCTGATTTCCCGATTGATGAAAATCAAGGGAATGGACCTGGTTGAACGAATCGAAAAAATTCAGTAATTAATAATTTGCTTCGTTAAAGTTTTAAAAAAGTACTATTTTTGAATCTTATTCTTAATTGGTTTAAATATGAATAACCAAAAGACAAAAGAAGCAGTAAAACGCATGTTTATCGATTACCTGGAGGAAAACGAACACCGAAAAACTCCGGAGCGGTTCGCCATTCTTGAAGAGATATACTCGAGAGAAGGACATTTCGACATCGAGTCGCTTTATATTTCGATGAAAAACAAAAATTACAGGGTAAGCCGTGCAACCTTGTACAACACCATGGATTTGCTGCTCGATTGTAAATTAATCATCAGGCACCAGTTTGGAAAAAACATTGCGCAGTTCGAAAAAGCATACGCAATACTGCAACACGACCATCTGATTGATCTCCGGAATGGTTCGCTCACCGAATTTAACGACCCTCGACTGAAAGAAATAATCGAAGATATCTGCCTGAAAAACGACTTCAAGTTATCGCACCACACCTTGTATATTTACGGGCAGTTCAATAATAAATAAACTCTTCAGCTAAAGCTTTCTTAAACAAATAAGAACAAATTGGCAATCGCCTTCTTTTAACTGATAATTTTGCGCCTTACTTCAGTAATAATTTGTAATTTTATCGCAGAGTTTAACTTTTATTCCGTGAAAATTGAAACACAAAAATGTTCAGTTTTCGCGGATTATCGTGTTTAAACAAGCCCTAAAATAATTTTTTGACTGTATCCCCAAATAGAATCTAGCAACGGCAAAACCTTTGGGGAATGTTTGAAATGACTATTAAAAAACAAATTAGATACCAATGAAAGTAGATGTTTTGTTAGGCCTCCAGTGGGGCGACGAAGGTAAAGGAAAAATTGTTGATGTATTGACCCCAAAATACGACATTATTTCAAGGTTTCAGGGCGGCCCAAACGCTGGTCACACACTTGAAATCAACAACTTCAAACAAGTACTGCATACCATTCCTTCCGGAATCTTCCGCGAAAACAAACTGAATGTAATCGGCAACGGAGTTGTTATTGACCCTATCACTTTCGAAAAGGAAATTGAATCGATCAGTAAACACAATGTAGATCTGCACAAAACATTATACATTTCAAAAAAGGCACACCTCATTCTTCCAACCCACCGTTTGCTCGATGCTGCTTCGGAAGATGCAAAAGGCGCAACAAAAATCGGATCGACCTTAAAAGGAATTGGACCGACATACCGCGACAAGATTGGCCGCGATGGGTTGAGAGTTGGTGATCTCTTCGAGAATTTTACTGAAAAATATACCTCCAGAATTAAAGCGCATAA
The DNA here is from genome assembly GCA_021849365.1 of Bacteroidota bacterium. GTDB lineage: Bacteria > Bacteroidota > Bacteroidia > Bacteroidales > Prolixibacteraceae > Aquipluma. The sequence goes on from JAJZSZ010000357.1 coordinate 1,556, forward strand.
AGACTTACTCGAGAATTTCTACCATTACGATTATGCTGCGAAACTGGAAGAAACCGAGAAAGAATGGATGAAAGCCATTGAGGTTTTGAAAACGTTCAACATTGTTGATACCGAGCATTTGGTTAACGACAGTATGGCTGAAGGTAAATCGGTTTTAGCTGAAGGTGCCCAGGGAACCATGCTGGACATTGACTTTGGTTCATATCCATTTGTAACCTCGTCGAACACCATTTGCGCCGGAGCTTGTACCGGTTTGGGAATTGCTCCAAACAAAATCGGCAATGTATTTGGGATTTTTAAAGCTTACTGCACCCGCGTAGGTATGGGTCCTTTCCCAACCGAACTGTTCGATAAGGATGGACAGGATATGCGCGATGTTGGCCGCGAGTATGGCTCAACTACCGGACGTCCACGTCGTTGCGGATGGCTCGATTTGGTTGCTTTGAAGTACTCCATCATGCTAAACGGGGTAACCGAACTGATTATGATGAAAGCCGACGTTCTCGACAAATTTGAAACCATTAAAATATGTGTTGGCTACGAAATTAATGGCGAGGTAGTTGAAAAATTCCCATTCGAACTGAACGACAATGTAAAACCTGTTTATGTTGAACTTCCCGGATGGCAAACCGATCTGACACAATTATCGAGTCAGAACGAATTTCCCGAAGAGTTTAACAATTACATCAACTTTATCGAAGAGCAGGTTGGAGTTCCGGTTACCATAGCCTCGGTTGGCCCGAATAGAGCACAGACCATTTTCCTTGGTGAATAATATAGGGAGCCAGTCAACTGGCTCCTTTTCTTTTTTAAAACTTTTGTTTTCAGAAAGTATTAACTATTTTAGGACACGATTTGAAAATTTGTCGTTCAGCTTATTGTTCTGAAATGGAAATTACCAAACCTACTCTTTTACTTAGTAAAGAAATAGCCCTGCGAAATATTCAAAACATGGTTCGCAAGGCCAAGGATCATGGGTTGAATTTCCGTCCCCACTTTAAAACACATCAATCAGCCGAAATTGGAGAATGGTTTCGCGAGGCAGGCGTGCAATGCATTACGGTATCCTCGTTAACCATGGCCAATTATTTTGCTGAATTTGGCTGGAACGACATTACCATCGCATTTTCGGTAAACATTCCTGAGATTCCGGAAATGAACGAATTGGCCGAACGTATAGATCTTAATCTGCTGATTGAAAATAAAGAAGGACTCGAAGCCCTTCAGGAAAAGATAACCTGGCACACCGGGGTATTCATAAAGATTGATACCGGCTATAACCGCACTGGGATAGAAGCTAATCGCACTCAAGTGATTGATGAACTGCTCGAAATCATCCAGAAATCGCCATTACTTCAGTTCAAAGGTTTTTTATCGCATACAGGTCACACCTACCATGCCAATTCGAAGAACGACATTTACAGCCGGCATTTCGACGCTTTGCTTAAAATGAAAGCTTTGAAGGCCCGATACATTTCCGAATGGCCCGACCTGATAATCTCTATTGGCGACACCCCCTCGTGCAGTATTTGCGACAATTTTGATGGAGTAGATGAAATTCGTCCGGGAAATTTTGTTTTTTACGACCTGATGCAATTCAAACTGGGCGTTTGCCAGCTAAGCGACATTGCGGTTCGCATGGTTTGTCCGGTAGTTGCAGTGCATCCATCACGAAACGAAGTGGTTATTTATGGTGGCGCCATTCACTTTGCAAAAGATTCGATTATAAACATCGATGGGAAGCCTCTTTTCGGGCGTATTGTTGTTAACGATGGTGATAAAAAGATTTTGCTCGACGAAAAGAATTACCTGCATGCCCTTTCGCAGGAACATGGTATTTTAAAAATAACTCCCCGAGATTTACATTATTTTACTCCCGGAACCTTAATCGAAATAATTCCGGTTCACTCCTGTCTGACAGCCAACCTGATGAAAGAATACATGACCACCGATGGTGAGATCATAAAAATGATGCCGTTTTATTAGCCACACCCCCTATCTTTACTGGTGAAATATCAAAAAATGTTAAAATCCCATCTTTCCTTCCTTATTACGGAACAATAAATTTCATGCATTGTTATTGGGTTTGTAAAACAGCCAAAGAATAAAGTAACGCTTTTTACTTATCAGATAATCAAACATCAATTAACATGAAATTTAAACGATTGGGCTTTGTTTTCTCAATGGTGGGATTAACAATTTTGCCTTTATTCTTTTTATTCAACTCGTGCAAACACGAAGGTATCCCTGCTGATCAATTTCCGGAAGTTTGTTTTCAAAGTGAAATTCTTCCAATCTTTCAAAACAGCTGCGCCTCGTGCCATGGAGAAAACAGGAATGAAGCAGGACTGGATTTTAGCAATTATGCGGGAATCATGAAAGCAATTACTCCTGGCGACGCCAATAAAAGCAAAGCCTATCAGGCAATCACAAGTACTTCTCAGCTAATGCCGCCCGACAATGCGCTACCTGCCGACAAGCGAACCCTTATCCGACTTTGGATTGAGCAGGGAGCAAAGGAAACTACCTGCGACACCAATGGGAATAGCGGAACAGTAAAATCGGGGACACTCTGGTCGTGTTATGATCGTGATATACAACCCATATTGATGAGCAGTTGTGCCGCATCAGGCTGTCACGATGCTGCTACCCATAAGGAAGGATACGATTTTAGCACCTATACAAAAACTCTAAATGCATTAAAAGCCGGAAGTCCTTCAACAAGCAAGCTGTATCGGGTTATTACCGCCAGCCAGACCAGCGAAGATTTTATGCCTCCAAAGCCCTATTCTCCACTAAGCAAAGCAGCCATTGACTCTATTTACAGTTGGATAAAGCGGGGAGCCCTCAACGAAGAATGTGCATCGCCCTGCGACACTACCGGCACAATTACATATGCAGGACACGTCAAATCAACCATCGATCTGTACTGCGTTTCATGTCATGGCATAAACAGTCCTTCCGGAGGAATAAGATTGCTTACGGCAACCGATGTTCAGGCAGTAGCAAAAACAGGAAAGCTCTTAGGCGCTGTTAAACGTTTGTCTGGTTATTCGGCAATGCCTCCGGCCTACGCTCTTAGCACCTGCGATGTGAAACAAATTGAATTATGGATAAAACAAGGATACAATTAAAACAGGAAACATGAGACGATTATATTTTTTACTATTTATAGCTTTCATAGCAACCATGGCTGGTTGTTATTATGATTCAGAAGAAGCATTGTATCCAACAGTTTCAACAACCTGCGACTTAAC
>JAJZSZ010000358.1 GCA_021849365.1 Bacteroidota bacterium
GGATTGTGCACGACGAGTCGGCCACCGGAAAAACTTCGTACATCGAACCGGCCGAAGTGGTTGAAATGAATAACCAGATTCGCGAACTGGAATATGCCGAACTGCGCGAGATCATGCGGGTTTTGACCGCTTTTTCGAGCGATATACGGCCATATTTACCCGATTTATTGCAGTCGTATGCATTCCTGGGACGAATCGATTTTATTCGAGCCAAAGCCATTTACGCCATCGATACTGATGCCATCAAACCTTTCGTGGAAGACAAATGCCAGCTGGAGTGGGAGAGCGCCGTACATCCATTGCTGATGATGGCTTTACGTCGCGAAAACCGGAAAGTCGTTCCGTTAAACATTACGCTGACTCCCACAAAACACATTCTGCTGATTTCAGGCCCCAATGCCGGTGGTAAGTCGGTTTGCCTGAAAACAGTCGGATTGCTGCAATACATGCTTCAATGTGGATTGCTGATTCCGGTGAGACAAAACAGCGTGACTGGAATTTTTGAGAAGCTTTTTATTGATATTGGCGACGAACAATCCATTGAAAACGACCTGAGTACATACAGTTCGCACCTGATGAACATGAAGTTCTTCCTGAAAAATTCGAACGAAAGAACGTTGGTTTTAATCGACGAATTTGGAACAGGAACTGAACCTATGCTAGGAGGTGCTATTGCCGAATCGATTCTGGCTCAGCTAAACGAGATGAAAACATTTGGTGTAATTACTACGCACTACACCAACCTGAAGCACTTTGCATCGTCATCCGAAGGCATTGATAATGCTGCCATGATGTACGATTCATCCAAAATGGAACCGCTTTTTCAATTGGATATCGGGAAGCCCGGCAGTTCGTTTGCTTTCGAAATAGCCCGTAAAATTGGCCTTCCAGAGAATATACTTCAGGATGCTACTGAAAAAATCGGGAAAGATCACATCAATTTCGACAAGCACCTGCGCGACATTGTGCGCGATAAGCGCTATTGGGAAACCAAGCGCATGAAGATCAGGAAAGTGGAGAAATCGCTTGATGATCTGGCTGAGAAATATGAGACTGATTTAAGCACGCTTGAAAAGCAACGAAAAGAAATAATTCAGAAAGCACGGCAGGAGGCCGACCAGATTCTGGCAGAAGCAAACAAACGGATTGAAAATACTATTCGTGAAATTCGTGAAAGCCAGGCAGATAAAGAAAAAACCAAACAAATACGTGCCAAGCTGGTTGAGTTTAAACAGGAAATAGACGAATCAGCCGCTGTTCAGGACGAGTTCATCAACCAGAAAATACAGAAGCTGAAGGAGAAAGAATCGCGGCGCAATCAGAAGAGAGCTGAGAAAAAACAAGCCGAACCCAAAGAAAAAGAGAAGGTTGAAGAACCCGATGTTTGGAAAGCCGGTGACAAAGTTGTTATGGCTGGAAACCAGAACGTTGGCGAAATATTGGAGCTGAACGAGAAGAATGCGGTCGTAGCTTTTGGGCATATCCGTACCTCGGTAAGCCGCGATAAATTGCAGAAAATCACCAATAACGAAGCGAAGAAAATACAACGAAGCTATAACCAGACCATGCCAAATATCAACAAAGGCATGAGCGAAAAAAGGCTTACGTTTAAAACTGAGGTTGACGTTCGTGGGCAGAGGGCAGAGGAAGCCTTACAGCTTATTCGTACCTGGATTGATGATGCTATAATGCTCGATTTTAATCAGCTTCGAATTTTGCACGGAAAAGGAAATGGAATTCTGAAAGAGATGATCAGGAATTACCTGAAAACTGAACCTGCTGTGAAATCATTTCACGATGAACATGTGCAGTTTGGCGGTGCCGGAATTACAGTAGTCGAAATTGGTTAATTGATTGCGAATATTGCTTTTCTTTGAAAAGAATAATAACATTCGTTTTGATTTAACACTTCAAATAAAATAATTTAAACAATATTAATACAGATGTTTACAGAAAAACTAGATGTACAGCTTCTTGAATCACTCGAGGAAAATGGATTAACCGAATCGACAGAGCTGCAACACGTGTGTATTCCCAAAATTAAAAGTGGCCGCGACCTGGTTTGTGTTGCCAATGACGGAACAGGGAAGACCACAACTATAATTATCAGCGTCCTTCAGAAACTAAAAGCTTCGTTCGACGACAATCCACGTGCAATCATTATTGTTCCGGACTCTGATTCGGCAAATAAAATAAAAGAGGAGTTCATTCGTCTAGGTGAATATACCGACCTTCGTATTCACACGGCCTGCGAAGACGGGAAACTGGACAATCAGAAAGACGAAATTTACATGGGTAGTGATGTGGTTATCGGCACTGCCAAACGACTGAACCAGGTTTATTCGGTTTACGGGCTAAACCTGACTATGGCGAAAATACTTGCGATTGATGATGCCGAACTGGTTATTAAAAGCATAAACTACACGCAAATCGACAGGTTGGCAGAAAGCATGCCTAAAGCGCAAAAGTTGGTATTCAGCTCGGATGTTAACGACTGGATAGCACGTTTTGCCGACGAATTTATGAATGTTCAGGAGATTACAGAATTTGAGGAAGGAGAATAAGAATCATTTTCTTTCAAGTCCAGGCAGGGAAACAATTTAAACGATCAACATGCGTCTTACTTCTTTTTTGATTTTTTTCAGCATTGTTTTGCTGGTTTATGGCTCGGTAAACTATTACCTTTTTGCTCGTGGACTTCAGGCATTTTCGCTCAATGGTTCGGTAAGAAGATGGTTTATTGTTCTTTTTTGGACAATTGCCGCCTGTTTTATCACCGGATCAATCATGGAACGCACGGTTTCGTCAGCTCTGAGCGAATGGATTTACCGCATCGGTTCATTCTGGCTGGCTTACATGCTTTATCTTTTCCTGGCAGTTTTCCTTATTGATCTGGTCCGCATGGCAAATTATTTTTTCCATTTTTTGCCTGAGTTCACGCAGTTAATGAGACTCAGACTCGGTATTGCTGTGTTGTCTCTGGCTTCGGTAATTGTTATTGTAGGCCATATCAATGCATTATGGGTTAATGTGAAAGAAATACCGCTCGAAATTCATAAAAAGGTGAGTGGTAACCGCGAAGTCAGAGTTATGATGGCTTCCGACATTCATCTTGGCGCATTGTTAAGGGAACACCGCGAAAAGAAATTGCTTGAAATTGCCCGGGAACAGAAGCCTGATCTGGTTTTGCTTTGTGGCGATTTGGTTGATGGAGAGATTGCTCCTGTACTTCGGAAAAATCTGGGTAAACACATTCAGGAAATACAGACACCGCTCGGCGTATATGCCATTTTAGGGAACCATGAATACATTGGTGGCATCAGTAAAACCTTACCTTACCTGAAAGGTATAAATATTAATGTTTTGGTTGATAGTGTTGTAACCCTCTCGAACGGAATCCAACTGATAGGCCGAAACGATCATTCTTCAAGGGGAGAGAATCCACCCAGGCCATTAAGCGAACTGATATCATCAACCAATCCTGATAATCCGGTGATCGTCATGAACCACCAGCCGTTTAACCTGCAGGAAGCAGCCGATGCGAAGGTTGATTTACATCTTTCCGGCCATACCCACCACGGGCAGATGTGGCCTTTTAACTACATCACCAAAGCTATTTTTGAAGTAAGCTGGGGATTGCTGAAAAAAGGAGATACGAACTTCTATGTTTCATCGGGCTATGGAACCTGGGGGCCACCGGTAAGGGTAGGAAACCGTCCGGAAGTAGTGATTTTTAAGCTGAAGTTTGATTAGTATATTTAGTGGGCAAGTGACAGAAATCACCTGCCCACTAAAGAATTATAATCTTCCATCCATATCATTTCTGTCATATTCGGGTTGAAGCGGGAATTTTACCGGTTTTCCATCCCGTTGCGAGCGGTAAATAGCAGTGAATAACTCAACCGTTTTACGGCCTTCTTCTGCTGTTACCAAAGGTTGGCGATCATTTAAAATAGCATCTTTAAAATCAACTAGTTGCTGTTTAAAATACCAGGTCATCGAATCAACCGAATGAAACTCGTCGCTATCAGCCTTGTTCCATTCTTCCATCAGATGCTCTTCTCCGGGAACGGTCCACAAATCCAATTTGGGAGGTTCAGCAATCGTTGTTTTTCCGGCGATAAACATGGCGCCGCCTTCGGGCTGTGCACCAACTGTTGCGCCATTGCTCCCGTGAATATGCACCTTGCCAAAAATCCCCGGCTTTTGTGAGTTACTGACCAGAATATTTCCCAATCCTCCATTCTTAAACCGAATTAGTGCAACTGCAGTATCTTCCACCTCAATGTATGGATGATTCAAATTACCCCAATAGCCAAAAACTTCGTCGATATCGCCCATCAGCCATTGCAACAGATCAAGCTGATGTGGTGACTGATTAACCAGTACGCCACCACCTTCCAGCTTCCACGATCCGCGCCACTCATCACTCTCGTAATACGATTTGTCGCGCCAGCCAAGCATTTGAATGGTTCCCAGCATGGGTATGCCTATTTTTCCTTCGTCGATGGCTTTTTTCATGCGAACAATGGGCTGGTACCAGCGGCGCTGACTGATAACTCCGGTTTTGCGACCAGTCCGGCGAGCGGCTTCTATAATGCGATCGCAATCCTGAAGGGTGGATGCCAGTGGTTTTTCAATCAGCACATGAGCACCTGCTTCCATGGCTTCAACTGCCGGATCGGCATGATAAGGATGTGCCGTACAAATGATGGCCATCTGTATATTTTCGGTTTTTACCATTTCGGTAATAGAGGCATAGGCCTTTACTCCATATTCGTCAACAAATTTTTCGGCAGAAGCAGGAGTAGA
>JAJZSZ010000359.1 GCA_021849365.1 Bacteroidota bacterium
ATATTTTGCCCGGCTCGGTGATTGATCAGGAAGTAGCTCAAATAACTGCCACAGGCGTCGATCTTAGGCTGAATGAAGCGATTGATGCTGATCGATTTGCAGCTCTTCAGGAAGAATTTGATACCGTGGTTGTGGCCACAGGAACTCTCACCGACGAAAATCCTGATTTTGGATTGAAGACTATAAAAACTGGCTTCGTTGCTGATAAAACTAGTTATCTTACTTCATCGCCAAATGTTTTTGCTGTGGGAAACTCGCTGCGTGCGTCTAAACTGGCTGTTCGCTCGGTGGGGCAAGGAAAAGAAGTGGCAACCGTAATCGACGAATATTTCAGAACTTCCGAAGTAACAGGTTATCCGGAACGTTTCAACTCAAAATTTGGGCGGTTAGCCGAAGCTGAATTTATTCAATATAAAAAGGACTCGGAAGATGCGCCGCGCCAGAAATCGGATGCAGCGGGATTTAGCAAAGAGGCAGCAATGATTGAAGCCAAACGCTGCATGCATTGCGATTGCCGTAATCCGGAGTCGTGCGTATTGCGTGAATTGTCTGACCGGTATCAGGCTTTGCAAAAGCGTTTTCAGGGAGAAGAGCGTTTTAATGTGGAGCGTTTCATTCACCGCGAAGGGATTGTTTACGAGTCGAATAAGTGCATCAAATGCGGCATCTGCGTTCGACTAACTCGCGAACATCAGGAAGAATTTGGTTTTACTTTTATAGGGCGTGGCTTCGATGTGAAAATTGGCGTCCCGTTTAACGAAAGCGTTCAGAAAGGACTGGAAAAAACGGCGGCGATTGTTGCTAAATCCTGTCCGACTGGGGCGTTGTCCATGTTTAATACCGAGGAACAAATCTAGATTACCTAAATAACCTACTATGAAATCAATTGTATTAAGTGTTTTTTGTATGCTGTTATTGCCTTTTTTTACCGATGCGAAAATAAAAGTTCTGATTGTCGACGGACAGAATAACCATGAAGTGTGGCCAAAGTCAACGATCATGATGAAGCAATATCTGGAAGAAACGGGATTGTTTTCTGTTGACATTAAACGCACAAAATATACCTGGAAAGGCGAACGCGAAAAGACCTGGCTTCCCTTGGCCGGAGTTGGAGAAACCCAGGACCTGAAAGATCCAAAGGCAGATCCCGATTTTATTCTTTCGTTTAAAAAATACGATGTGGTGGTTTCTAACTTTGGTTGGAATGCTGCCGATTGGCCTGAAGTTACACAAAAGGCTCTTGAAAAATTCATGAAGGAAGGTGGAGGTTTTGTTTCGGTCCATGCGGCTGATAATTCGTTCCCTAACTGGCTCGAATATAACAAGATGATTGGGCTTGGTGGTTGGGGCGACCGGAATGAAAAAGCTGGTCCATATGTTTATTATACCAACGAAGGTGAACTGGTACGCGACAATACTCCGGGAAGTGCCGGTGCTCATGGCCCGCAGCACAATATTCCGGTTACCGTTCGTGTATCCGACCATCCGATTACCAAAGGAATGCCCAAAGTTTGGATGACGCCAAAAGACGAATGTTACGCGAAGTTGCGCGGACCGGGTGAGAATATGATTATTTTGGCTACTGGTAAAGATATGTCGGGTAAAGCGCCAACCGATCGTCATGAGCCTCTTTTGATGGTGCTCACCTATGGAAAGGGCCGCATTTTTCATACAACATTGGGACACGATGATTATTCCTGTGAAGGGGTCGATTTTATCACCACTTTTGTTCGTGGCGTGCAGTGGGCCGCAACCGGAAAAGTAACCATTCCGGTACCAGCTGATTTCCCCAATGCCGAACAACCTTCAAGCCGGAAGTTTGTTCTGAAAAAGTAAACCCTTTATACAAACAGTTGACCGATATGCGATTAACCCAGCTTTTATTCATTCATTTTTTGTTTCTGATGCCGTTTGCCGCATCGGCCCAATCATGGTCAATCTTTCGTGGTAATCAGCAGCTTACGGGTGCGACAACGGCGACTGTCCCAGATAAGCCCAAATTATTGACTTCCTTCCAAACAGGCGACGATATTAAATCGTCACCAGTGGTTGACGGGCAAACCATTTTTTGCGGATCGACCGACGGAACGATGTATGCCATTGGGTTCGATGGGAAACTGAAATGGAAATTTGCCTCCGGAAATTCAATTGAGGCACCGGCGTTGGTGATGAACGGTTCAGTATTGTTCGGTCAACTTGATGGTCTATTTTATAAACTGGATGAGAAAACCGGTAAGGAAATCTGGAAATATAAAACCGACAACCAAATCATGGGCTCGGCCAACTGGCTAAAGGTTGCCGGAAAGACTCGGCTTTTTGTGGGAAGTTACGATTACAACCTGCATTGTTTTGGCTTCGACAAGGGCGACAGCATCTGGCGCTACGAATCGGATAATTACATTAATGGTGCGCCCGCTTTATACGGAAAGTACGCGGTGTTTGGCGGCTGCGACGGATTTTTGCATTTGGTGAACATCGAAACCGGTAAAGTGTTTAAAAAGATACAGTTGGAAACCTACATCGCTTCATCGCCGGTGATCGAAGGCAAATTTGCCTATGTAGGCGACTATGAGGCGAAGTTCTTTTGCATCGATTTGGAGACCGGAAAAGTGGCCTGGAAATACCATGAAAAAGATAAGACATTGCCTTTCATTGCGTCTCCGGCTCTGAGCGGAAACTATGTGGTAATTGGCAATCAGGATAAATTTATTTATTGTTTCGAGAAAAGCACGGGAAAGCTGGTGTGGAAAGTGAAAACAGCTAACAGGGTAGAGTCGTCATCAGTGATTGCCTCCGGAAAAGTGATTACCGGAACCATGGACGGTATGCTCTACATTCACGATCTGAAAACCGGCACCGAACTTTGGAAATACGAATTGGGTAGTGCCATTGTAGGCAGTCCGGCTGTAGTTTCAGGCAAAATTGTGGTTGGTGCCGGCGACGGGAGGATTTATATCTTTGGCAGCTAGCCTCTAGCCTCTGGCTTTTTGCCGGTTGCCAGTGGCCAACTGCCAGCAGCTTTAAAAAACAGGGGTAATTCAATTTTTTACTGCAGGGACTGCATGTGTCACTAAACTATAGCTATGAAAATCAGAACATTAATCTTGCTTCAAGTATTTTTTCTGTTATTTGTAAATCTGGTACAGGCACAGAAAAAAATGATTCCGTTGAATTCTGGCGCTGATTTGGTACCCCTCAATGTGAAGTATTCTGAAAAAGAATATCTTGGGAAAAAGTCGATGGAAGTTTTCGATGCAGGCAGTGATGCGGATTTAAAGCTGCTTAAAATTGTTAATACGCCGTTTAAAAACGGTACGATTGAGATTAATCTGGCCGGAAGCACGATGGCCAGTGCCTCAGAAACAGCCCGTGGATTTGTTGGAATTGCATTCAGGATAAACGATGATAACTCGAAATACGAGTGCATTTATTTACGTCCCACCAACGGACGGGCGAACGATCAGGTCAGGCGCAATCACTCCGTTCAATACATTTCGTATCCCGATTACCCATGGGAAAGATTACGCAAGGAATTTCCTGAAAAATATGAGAGTTATGTCGATCTGGAACCCGGCGTTTGGACCAAAGTTAAAATTGTGGTTGAGGGAGATAAAACCAAATTGTATGTTCACGACAGCGCTCAGCCTTGCCTGATTGTAAACGATCTGAAAATGGGTCCGGATGCTGAAGGGAAGATTGGTTTGTGGGTTGGTCCTGGTACCATCGCACATTTTGCCGATTTATATGTTACTCCATAAATCCTGAAACTACAATCGTTATGAAAATCGCACACATCATTCCTGGATCGGGCGGTAGTTTTTACTGCGGAAACTGCATGCGCGACAGCAAATACATTCGCGCGCTGAAAGATTTGGGGCACCAGGTTATCAAAGTGCCGTTGTACCTGCCCATTTTTGACGATGCTCACGATTTGGATGAGGTGCCCGTTTTCTACGGGGCAGTCAACCTTTACCTGAAACAGCAATTCCCGATTTTCAGGCATATGCCTGCTTTTGTTGAAAATGCGCTCGACTCGAAAAGTGTGCTCGAAATGGCCGCCCGAAAAGCCGGATCAACCCGCGCCAAAGGTCTGGAAGAAATGACCATTTCTATGCTTTTGGGCGAAGATGGTAACCAAAAAGAAGAGTTGGAGCGGCTGGTCGATTGGCTGGCTGACGAGGCGAAACCTGATGTGGTGCACCTGTCGAATGCCTTGCTGCTCGGACTGGCACACCGGATCAAGGAAAGGGTGAAAGCAAAAGTGGTTTGCTCGCTTCAGGATGAAGATGTTTGGGTGGACGCGATGGACGACCAATACCGGCAAAAAGTGTGGGATTTGATGAGTGATCGCGGAAACTATGTGGATCGGTTCATTTCTGTGAGCGATTATTTTGCCAAAGAAATTTACGACCGGATGACCATTCCTGCTGAAAAAATGACAACCGTTCACTTGGGCGTTGACCTGTCGGATTACACCTCGAAACCGGTTGCCGAAAAAGGGCCGATGATTGGCTACCTTTCCAGAACCTGCGACGAAAATGGTCTGGCGGTGCTTGTCGATGCCTTTATTTTACTTCGGAAGGATCCGGCATATTCATCGGTTCAACTGAAAATTACCGGCGGAAAAACCGGCGATGATATGTCATTCATCAAAGAACAAAAGAAAAAAATAACCAAAGCCAAACTGGATGCCGACGTATTTTGGGTGGACGAATTTGAAGGCGATGACCGCCAAAAATTCTTCGATTCGGTTCGGCTGGTTTCGGTACCGGTGTTGCATGGCGAGGCTTT
>JAJZSZ010000024.1 GCA_021849365.1 Bacteroidota bacterium
GGCAAAAGTATAATGGCCTTCCAGATTATCGGTGATCTCCATTGGAGTTGCCACAAAATGTTGAATGACATTTTGTGTGGGTTCGGTAAATGTAATTGATTCAGGTGTGAACCTGAATCCCGGGCTTTTGGGAGTCAATGTCAGATTGTCGCCTGGCCCAACCGGGAAGCAGTATTTTCCGCTGGTGAGACTTCCTGTCTTTTCCCAGTTAACATAGTCGAGAATTTGGGTATTATAGGTTACTGTTCCTTTGATATTTTTGAATCCTCTGAGATAGGATACGATCCCAACTACCCAGTTTTCATAACGATCGAGCATAATAAAATTAGGGGTTTTGCCGGTATTGGTCCAGGTATTTTTTATATGCTCAATTAAATAGGGATTTTGGTTGGTTTCGTATTTCAGGTTATTTGCACTATCGCTTTTTCGTGGGAAATTATAATCGTTGTAAATTAGTAAGCTATTTTTAGGATCTCCTTTCAGAAACTCTCCTTTAAAAACGGGAGCTTCCCATATCGAGAAATAAGGTTCAACAGCATGGTTCCAAACATAGTGAATCCAATCCGGGCTGTTGCGGTGTTCCTGCATCGAAAAAACAACTAGTCGTTTGTTTGTCTCGATCATGGTTTTTATAGGCGTCCATCCTTCTTTTTCATCGTAGGTATAGATGTACCGGTTTATTCCAAGCTCCTGAAAAATATCGATTAACTCATTGATATTTGTGCTGAAGTCGAGAAACAATGTCAGGATTTTGTCGGGCTTATTTTCCAGGTAATTCCTGATTTCGTGCATGGTTTGCCTGAACGAAATAGAAGTTCCATCGCTTTTTTTGATCATAAGCTGATTCTGTTGCTTCTCCCATTCGAGGTAGAAGCGGAATCCTCCAATATTTTGATCGAGCAATTCCTGTATGCTTCGTGTTTCGTTGAGGTTGGCATCGACGCCTGAGAAATTTGAGACCACGAAGATGGTTTCGTCGTACAATTTCCCCGCAGTGTTGTCGGCGACTGAAGCAATTGTGGTCAGAACCGCAAAAAGCCAACAGACCAATATCCCAAAGTATCGGATGCCTCTAATCATCAGAAATATTTTACTTGCTTAAGTTCAAGCATTAATAAGAAAAATTAACCCGATAATAACCCATGGAAAAAGAATCCAAAAATAGGGTTATCATTCTAAAATCTCAAATTTAGGCGATTTATTCACCAATAAAGAAACAATGAGAAATTTTTATATTTTTGTCGCTCGCAAAAGGGTTGTTAGCTCAGTTGGTTTAGAGCATTACCTTGACAGGGTAGGGGTCACTGGTTCGAATCCAGTACAACCCACTTTATAGGGTTCCAAATCGAACCAAAATCCAGTAAATCGTTGATTATCTGGATTTTTTTATTTTCTTCTCATATCAAAATAAATCATTTCATATCAAGTAATTCGTGAGCTATTCCGTGAGTAGTTTTTTATAATATGCTTACTCACGAAAGTCTGTCTAATAGCTTATATTTCAATTTTTTATGAATTTAAAAACTAGTAATTTAAATGATTAAAATGACTCTTTGGATATATTTCGTCTTCAACTAGACGTTTAATTTATATCAGAATGAGGGAGAAAGGTGCTTAAGATCTAAAAGTGAATTTTCGGTTTGAAGGATTCTCAGGATAGCCTGTCTTTGGAATGTTACATTAACAGCTGGAATCGTTTTGAAGCAGGATTCTTTGAAAAGACTAAGGCAAAGGGAAAGTTTAGTTAATGCCTTGTATGTAAAAACTTTTTATTTCAGAACTGCTTAGCGATCGGTTAAAAACTGCTAATCCACCAATTTGGCCAACAAAAAAATTACCCATGCCACTTTTAAGCAGAACGGCACCAACGGTAAAATCTGATCCGTTGTCACCCATACCATCGGGGAAATAGTATGGATTTTTAGATTGCGACAACCCATCAGGGTAGCCTTCAAAACCTTTTGTATGATCAATCAGTTCGACATTCCGCGGTTCAAACTCTCCGTTGAGGTATGATTTTATCCACTGTCCGTCGTAAGTCATGGCGATGTATTGCCATTTTTCTGGTTCTACAGTTTGCTTGCTGGCTGAATAATCGATTGAATAAGGAAATGGTGGCGTTGGCTTCCCGGTATGGGATATATGTCCGCAAACCTGACTTGCTCCATTGTAGTATGGTAATGAGACAAACAATCCGTATTGACGCTTACCACCATCCAGGTATTCGTTCCACATTCCTCCAACAAACCCGGTATTTCCTTTCCATTTTACCCATGCCAATACAGTTACCCCCTGGTTTTTCCCCGAGATATTTAATTCAGCTGTTTTTTTGTTCGGCAAGGAAAGAAATGCCTTATTCCCGAAAAGTGCTGAATAACCAGATAAGGGACCTTCATTAATTCTTGGTATGATTCCGTTGTGTTCTTTCAGCGGAAATTTTCTTTCACCATACGCTTTTCTGGATTGCCCTCCTTTTTCTTTGAAATCCCAAAGAGCAACCAGTCCTTTTGTTTGCCTTATCTTGTCAGTTAAACTTGTCGGGGATTGTCCGAATAAAAAATTGCTGATAATGAATAAAAATAAAAGACAAGTTGTATTTGGGCAGAGTAACTTCATAGATAAGTTTTTAAAAATATCCTCCTTTTTGAGTGATTTCCTGAACAGACTGTCCCTCTTTTACCCAACTGAAAATTTTCTTTTCATTTTCTTTAATCTCTTCTGCCCGGATTAGTACTTCGTATGCAATATTGCGCGGAACCACCAGGACTCCGTCGATGTCGCCCAAAACTACATCTCCCGGTTTGATGGTTACATCACCAATTTTGATCGGAATTTGGTAGTGTGTAATCAGACAACGTCCCAGGCTACCGTTCGAAATTCTGTATTCATAAAATACCGGAAAGTCGGCGCTCAATATTTGGTGAGTATCCCGAATTCCTCCATCGATGCACGCAGCTTTTAGTTTTTTCCCTTTTGCGGTTGCAGTCATAACTCCTCCCCATAAAGTTGCCTTGCTATCCCGGCTCGTATCCCAAACCACGAAATCATCTTCTTTCATGTCATCGAGCATTTGGGTGCGAAATTCCATCTCACCCTGAATTTTAACGTTGGGTGAGCTTTTCACAGTAAAGGCAAATCCGGCTACAGTGTGATATTCGCGTAATGGCAGTATTCTTCCGGGCAAAGCCTGATCCAACAGGCAGAACTCCCGCAAAACGTCGTTTACAGCCCCGGTATACAATTGTTCAAATCGGCTTAGTATTTCTTTGTCGGATATAGGGAATGAAATGTTTGAAATTCCTTCTCTTTCTTCAATCAACCTTTCAAGGTTCATCATTCCAACTTCTTTTTTGTATTGATCGATACTCATATTTAATTATTTACGATTTTTATATTTGTGATTTCTGTTTATTTCAGAAATTTAATCCCATTCCTCCATCCACATAAATGTCCTGTCCGGTGATGTACCTACCGGCATCTGAACATAGAAGTAAAGCTGCAGGAGCGCAGTCAGAGGACTCTCCGATAAATCCAACCGGAATTTTTGCTTCAACATTCTTTTTGTATTGTTCATCCTTTAATACTTCTTCGTTCCGCCCTGTTGAAATAGCTCCGGGAGCCAGATTGTTGATGGTTACTCCACTGGGTGCGAACTGTGGAGCAAGGCTTTTAACCATACTTACCTGTGCGACTTTCGATGCAGCATAGGCGATCATTTGTTGATGTGGCCTGACCTGCTGAACGCTGCCAATGGTAACGATACGACCCCATTGTTTCTTTTGCATCGCTGGATACAATTGCTGGATAAGGAAAAGCGAAGCCCGAAGGTTGGTGTTTATTTGTAGTTCAAACTCTTCCGGTGTTACCTCGTTCCATGCTTTACGAAATTGGACAGAAGCATTCAGTACCAGAATATCAACTTCTATTTTGTTTTTAACCAAATATTCGGTGATGTCTTTTGCTGAATTGACCTCAGTAAGGTCGCATTGCAACAGGTGACATTCTACTCCCATTGCGGTAATTTCTTTCCAGGTTTCTTCGGCTAATGCTTTGCCCGATCGGAAATTAACAACAACGTTGGCTCCATATTCGGCCAATGCCATCGAAATAGCTTTTCCTATTCCCTGGCTTCCTCCAGTTACCAGCGCTGTTTTTCCTTTTAGATTGAATAAGTTTTTTATTTGCATCGTTTGGTTTAGTGAAAAATTGGTAATCCATTCCTGAAATCAGGATAAGAAATAATTTCGCCACGATCAGCTTCAGTAACAACTAGTCCCAGCTTTCCGGCAGGATCGAAGGCGCAACTGGTTGGTCGGGTTCCGGGGCAGGTGAGGGTGTTGGTTAGTTTCCCGTCGGTTGCATAAACATTGATGCAACTCTCGTTAAATACTGCGGTGAAAAGGTTCTCCTGCACATCGAATGCCATTCCGTCGGGGCCCCAGGGACCGTTCCCGGCTTTTGCAAAAGGCCGTTCGTTTCGAAGCTCCAGTTTTTCGGCATCCCACTCGCTAATCCACAATTGCTGACGGTATGTTTCTGCAAAAATCAAGGTTTTTGCATCGGCCCTGAATGCCAGTCCGTTGGTGAAATATTTGTTTTTCGAAATAACTTTTGCACGGTTGCTGTTTTTGGGCAGGACACAAATGGTCGATACCGGCTCTTCGCGCCCGTCGGCATGATCGGAGAACAAGAGATTTCCGGCACAGTCGAAGATCAGGTCATTGGGACGAACCAGTCGCTTGCTTTCAGTTGTTTGGTCGCAAATGGTCGTAAATGTTTTCTCAGAAGGGTTGAATGTTCTGATTTCGCCCCGGCCACTGTCGCAAAACCATATCAGGCCGTTATAGTCAATCATAGCGCCATTGGGAGTGCCCTCCACATCGAAACGATCCAGTTTGGTTCCATTCCAACGTGAAAGGTTTCCACCTTTGATCTCGACAAACCAAAGATTGCCTTCGAAATCAAAGACGGGTCCCTCCGGAAAATTCAATCCTGATATGATGGTGTTGATTTCCATTTGGTTGATTAGATTCCTCCTACTTTGGGATACCAGTTTGGTTGATACGGATCCTGGTGGAAGCGTGCATAGTAGTCGCCTTTTTCTTCGAAATAGCGTTCGTATTTCTGCATTTTTTCTTCGTCGAGTTCCACGCCCAATCCTGGTCCTTCCGGAACTTTAATGGCTCCGTCCACATATTGCATTTTCCCTCCGGCAATGATGTCGTCTTCGAGGTAATGATAATGAGCATCGCCTGGCATGGTCATGGTTGGGATTGTCGATGCGGTGTGGAGCATGGCAGCCAGCTCGATTCCGAATTCGGCGCCCGAGTGCATGGCAACTCCAAGGTTAAAGGTTTGGCAAACAGCGGTCAGGTCCTTAACACCCCGTGGCCCTTCCCAATAATGCAGATCGGTCAGCACGATGTCGATGCTGTTCATATGGATGGCTGGTCCCAAATCATCAAATTTATTCGGATACATGTTGGTTGCCAGAGGGATTCGTACCTGTTCTTTTACACGGCGCATTCCTTCCAATCCCCACGACGGATCTTCGAAGTATTGGATTTCCAGATCTTCGAGCCGGCGACCGGCTTTTACGGCAGTTGCAACCGACCAAACTCCATTGGGATCGATACGCAGTCCAAACTCCTTTCCTAATCGTTGACGGCAAAGTTCAAGAACGCGTACTTCTTCCATCGGGTCCATAACTCCGGCTTTCAACTTCATCGCAGTTACGCCAAGGGTTTCTTTTAGTTCGACACACAAATCGGCCATGTCTTCGGCGCAGGTGTCGTGTCCACCGCCCGGGCGGTCGTATCTCCAGAATAAATAGGCAATCATAGGTACTGCATCCTGAAGTTTTCCTCCAATCAGCTTGTTCATTGGTACATTACAGGCTTTGCCCATAATGTCGAGACAAGCTATTTCGATGGCTCCATATAAACGAGAGTTCGACAAATAATAAATACTTCTGAGTACCTTCAACTTGATTGCTTCAAGGTCGAAAGGATCCATTCCTACGATTCTTGGTTTCAGTTTTAGTAAAGCGCCTCGCTGATCGCCTCCACCTACCTCACCTAAACCAACTATTCCTTCATCGGTGATTAACTCCAGAACTGTTCTCATCAAGTAACCAGGATGTACCCCAGTGTTGTGTCTCAGCATGGCATTCATTGGAATGGCTACGGTGCGCACACGCATATCAGTTATTTTCATTTCTATAAAATTTAGAATTCTGTATTTTTTTCGTTTAATTTCTTGTTAATGGTTTCTGCCGTGGTTTTTAATTCGTCAAGAACACGCTCCTGCATGGATGCGGTATATCTTGTCTCAGGCAAATATATTCCGATGCTGGCAATCACTTTCCCACTCATGAATATTGGTACGGCAACTCCAACAATTTGATTTTTTGATTTTTGAATCGCCATCTGTTTTTTGCGTATTTTGGCTAATTCGAGTAACAAGTCTTCTTCATCTTCTATTCCGCCCCATACATCTGAAGAGGGTAATCCATATTTTTTGATGTATTCTTTTTGTTCTTTTTCTTCCAAGCAGGCTAGAATCATTCTCCCTGTAGAGGTCAGGTATGCTTCTTTTTCTTTTTTATTAATGACCTGTAACTCGTGAGTGCTCTTTATTTCGTGCAACAGGATGCGGGCGTTGTCTTTCAGTACTGACAGAATGCACCCTTCGTTTAGCGATAAAGAAAGTTTGTTCATCGGTTCTATTGAAGCCTCGAGTAGTTCCTGTTTATGCGAATAATTCCCGGTTAGTAAGTAAGCCATTGACCCAAGACGATAACCGGTTTTTCGACCTTCCTGTTCCAGATATCCTCTGGAAACAAGCGTTTTGATGATGTTGGCGCATGTGGCATTGTTCAGTTTTAACTGACTGGAAATTTCGCCAAGAGTATATAACCGGGAGCGATCGGATGCAATCAACTCAAGAATGTCTAATGCTCTGTGAATGACTTGAATCATACTATAAAATTTTATTCTATTACATCTTTTTTATAAAAGAACCGAACTGCAATAAAAATTGCAGATGCTGACAGCAGATAAACAGCCGACAGTGCCGATAAACCCCAGTCTAACCCGAGTACTGGTTTGATTTTTCCCAATATGTAAGGTGCTGAGGCTCCGGTTACAAATGCAAACATAAGCATTAATCCAGTTGCGGTCGACCGTACTTTAGGTTCGATTACATCGTAAAGAGCTGCAAATATATTTGAATCGTAAATTCCTCTGAATAAGCCGAATAATGCAAGGGTGATGTAAATTAGCACTGGCGCATTGAAAATGCCAAGCAAAAAAATAAACGGAGCTCCAAGCAGAAGTCCGGTACCCTGTACCAGTCCACGCATGCCAACTACTTTTTTGCAATAACGATCGGCAAATGAGGCGCCAATCAATACTCCAAAAAATGCAGCCAGGTAGTGATAGAACGTAGCGTCGAAACCGCACCGTGCCAGTGAGAATCCAAACTTTTCATGCAGATAAGTGGGCATCCAGGTCATAAATCCTACATTTACAAAAACCATCCCGGCAAAAGCAAGGGTTAACAATAAAGCCGTTGGTTTTTTAAAAAAGATAAGCAATGCATCTTTTATTGAAACTTGGCCTGCACCGTCCTTTTTAGCCGGACGTGAGTCTTTCAGGCGGGCAGCTATAATTAATGATAGTATAATGCCAACGGTTCCGAAGGCAAAGAAGGCGACACGCCACCCAAACTGATCGGCAATCCAGCCGGTAAGATAACCGCTTATGATTATTCCGGCATACAAAGCCGTTTGGTGAATCGACATGGCTGTTGCCCGGGTTTTATCGTGATGCTCACTGATTAATGCATTGGCCGAAGGGGAGTAAAATGCTTCGCCTCCTCCAGTTGCCACACTTTGCAGAAAAATTAGGTGAATAAGCATAGTCGATGTCCCCGAAAAAAAAGTTGATGTGCTCCATATTAAGAGACTTAGCATCAATACATATTTTTTGTTTGTACGGTCGCCAATAAAGCCAGCTACCGGAACCAGTATGCCATATACCAAAATTAATATAGAAGCTACCAGGCCCATGTCGGAGTCAGTCAGATGAAGATCTGTACGAACTGCCGGAAGTACAACGTTAAATATTTGCCTGTCGGCCTGGTTAAAAAAGAAAGCCAACCATAGCAGCACGATTAATTCCCATTTATACTGGAGTTTATTTGTTGTGCCCCAAATCTTCATTTATTTAATTTTATATTGGTTTGATAATGCAAATGTATATTTGTTAATGTAAAAAACAATACGGTAGATGATGGTAAAAAATAAAATTAATAAGAAATGAAGATTTTTACCAGAAATAATTTGATCTAATTATTGTATATGTGTCACTCTATCAATGATATATTGAAATTTGGCTTAGTTATTAGTTTTATAATATAAAATAATGCTGTATAGCATTTTATAATGGTATTGTATGTCTTATTGTTTTGGCTTTATTTTGTATTGCCAAACCTAAAAAATAGCTTTATGAAAAAATGGTTACGAAAAATTACATTGATCCAACTGGTGATCTTATTATCAGTTTGGTTTGTAAATGCACAGGAGACTACCCTTAGCGGGAACGTTTCTTCTAAAGATGGCAGTCCAATTCCTGGAGTATCCATCGTGATAAAAGGATCGACAGTGGGAACACTGTCTGATTCAAACGGTCACTTTTCTTTAAAATCACCATCCGAAGCCAAAACGATTATCTTCAGTTTTGTGGGGATGAAGACTCAGGAACTGCCCGTGACAAAAGCGGCAAATTATAATGTAGTTTTAGAAGAAGACACCTATAATTTGGAAGAAGTTGTTGCAGTTGGTTACGGAACTATGAAAAAAAGCGACTTAACAGGTTCTGTTACGTCGGTTAAAAATGAAGAAATTTCTGCATTTGCGTCATCGAACGTGATGCAGTCGTTAAGTGGTCGTGCTGCTGGGGTACAGGTCAATCAAAACACAGGAGCTCCAGGCTCATCCATCAGCGTACGAATCAGGGGAACCAACTCGATTCAGGGAAGTAACGAACCCTTGTATGTTATTGATGGTTTCCCGAGTAGCATCAACTCGCTAAACAACTCAGAGATTGCCAGTATCGAAATTTTAAAAGATGCTTCGGCAACGGCTATTTATGGATCACGCGGTGCCAACGGGGTGGTACTGATTACCACCAAACGAGGAGAATCGGGCGATACTAAAGTTTCTTTTGAGTCGAGCTATGGAGTTCAAACCATACGCCAGAAACTTGATTTAATGAATGCTACTGAATATGCTAATTTCTACAATCTACAGCAGATCAATGATGGTAGACCCGCATATTTCACACAGGATCAAATCAATAGTTTTGGAGATGGTTTCGATTGGCAGGATTTCTGTTTCAGAAGTGCACCAATTATCCGCAATTCAGTAAGTGTTAGTGGAGGTAATTCGAAAACTCAGTTTGCAGTTTCGGGTAGTGCATTTAATCAGCAGGGGATTATTAAAAGTAGTGATTATAACCGGTACTCGTTGATCGCAAATTTAAAGCATGAAATAAGCAAAACTTTTGCTATTGAATATGGGGTTAAACTCACTAAAAACGAAACCAACAAAGAAAATTCGAGCGGTGGTAATCGTGGAGGATCGCTAATAAGTGCACTAGTGTCGGCTCCACCAACCCTTACACCATACAACGAAGATGGGACATACCGCAACTTAATGACAGCATATCCTTTCATTTCGAATGCGATTTACAATCCATTGAATTACCTCAATGAAACAGCTGATAATTCTGTCGCAAATATCGTACAGGCCAATGCTTCGGTTTTCTTCAGGCCTATCGAAGGGTTAACAGTCAAAATTTTTGGTGGTATCGAGAACAATGATTCTCGTTCGGATTATTACCAATCATTGAAATTCCTGAATTCGCAGGGATCTGCAAGTGTTTCAACTTCTCAATACACGGGGATACTGAATGAAAATACGGTAAGTTATGTCAAAACGATAAACGAAAAACACAGCCTGTCGGCTTTAGCTGGGTTTACCTATGAAGATGGAGTTTCTAGAGGTTTATCGGGCAGTGGAACCGGTTTTTTGAGTGATATTACCGAAACAGCTAATCTTTCGGCAGCAGGGACTCCGGGCGTTCCAAGTACTTACTATTCAAAGTCAACGCTGATGTCATATCTGGGCAGGGTAAACTACACCTACGATAACAAGTACCTGTTTACTGCCAGTTTCCGTGCTGATGGTTCGTCTAAATACAGCGAAGGAGGTAAATGGGGTTATTTCCCTTCCGGAGCTTTTGCATGGAGAGTTAAAAATGAGCGTTTCATGGAAAATGTACCTATCATTTCAGATTTAAAGCTGAGAACCAGCTGGGGGTTAACCGGAAGCCAGGCTATCGGGGCATATGCCACCTTAAATCAGTTGGCTTCAGGAAAAACTGTTTTCGGGAAAACACAATACAATACGTTTGCTCCGGGAACCTCTCTACCTGGCAATTTGAAATGGGAAACAACGGAACAAGCAGACTTTGGTCTGGATGTGGCCGTACTGGAAGGACGGTTCAGATTATCGGCCGATTATTACATCAAAAATACCAGAGATTTGCTTAATACTGTACAATTACCGCCGACTTTAGGTTTCACTCAAACCATCCAGAATGTCGGCCAGATACGAAATAATGGCTTAGAGTTTACAATTGATGCCGATATTTTTAAAGGTCCATTTAAATGGGATATCAATGCGAACATTGCTTTTAATAAATCGAAAGTCATAAAATTGTACAATGGTCAGGACATTTTAAGTGGAGGTGTTGGAGTCGTATTTATAAACAACATCCAAAACCTGCTGCGCGAGGGTGAACCCATGTGTATGTTCTACGGCTATCTGGATAACGGGTATGATGCTAATGGGATGCCGTTATATAAAGACTTTAATAATGATGGACTGTTTACTCCGGCCGACCGTACGATTATTGGTGATCCAAACCCTGATTTCATCTATGGGTTAAACTCAACCATGTCGTTTAAAAACTTCGAGTTAACGATGTTTTGGCAGGGTTCGTACGGAAATGATATTGCCAACGTAAGTGCAATCTGCAATACCCTAGATTATGGTTACGGGTTGAATATGCTGAAAGATGTATATTATAACCACTGGACTCCTGAAAATCCAAATGCCAAATATCCCAAAATAACCAACAAACTGAATATGAACTTTTCTGAGCGCCTTATTGAAGATGGTTCGTATTTAAGGTTACGCGACATTCAACTTGCGTACAATGTCCCTGTTAAAGCGAATAATATCAGTTGGTTGAAGAATGCCTCAATTTATGTTAGTGGCCAGAACTTGCTTACGTTTACAAAATACTCGTGGTTCGATCCGGATGTAAATTCTCAGGGAGGATCAAATTCACTTAACCAGGGAATGGATTATTATACATATCCGACTTCCAAAACTGTTACAATTGGTATTAAAGTAGGTTTTTAATCCGTAAAATTATTCACAATGAAAAAGATAATATCCTTATTCCTGCTGTTGGCTCTGTTCTCCTGCGAAGATGCCTTGGTTGAGAAACCTAAATCGATCGCTGTTGAGACTTTTTACAATACAAAATTGGAAATGGAATCGGCTATTGCCGCCATTTATGCCCCATTACGCACTGGTAACGTATTTGGTATGAATTATATCTCGCTGATTGAATGTTTTACCGATTACCAATATGGACGGGGAAGCTGGGCCATTAACAGCGACTTTCAGGGCTTAAATGCAACCAATATCGGCCGTACCGATGGTGTTTGGACTGATGTTTACCGCAGTATCCGAAATGCAAATATTGTTATAATGAATGCTCCTAAGGGAACCCAGTTAACCGCCACTGACAAATCGCAAAGTGTAGCTGAGGCTAAGTTTCTGCGTGCTTTTTCGTACTTTCTTCTGGTCCGGAATTGGTCCGGTGTTCCTATCCGCACAGAAGCTAACTACGACGAGCTTGAAGTAGGGCGTAGCTCTGAAGCTGATGTATATCAATTGATTATATCCGATTTGAAAGAGGCTGAAACTAATTTGCCCGATAGCCCATCAGCACCGGGACGTGCATCAAAATGGGTTGCCAAAACATTACTTGCTGATGTTTATTTTTACCGGGGCATGAATACTGAAGCTGCCAGTAAGGCCGCAGAGGTGATTACCTCCAAAAAATACTCACTGGTTCCGGTAAAAGCGGTCAACGATTATTATAAAATCTTCGGCGTAGATGTTGTCACTACGACTGAAGAGGTGTTTTACTTCAAGTTTAGCCATGAAAATGGAGGCTCCTACACCATGATGTTACACCACCCCGGATCGAAACTGTGTGGTGGAGGTGGCTGGTATGGAATTTATACTGATAGCGACAAAAACCCGATCATTAAGAACTGGGATCAGGCCGACCTTCGCCGTGGTTTATGGTATAACTGGAATATTGGTCTGGGCACCAATTCGTTACTTACCTTAAAATTTATTGATCCGGCAGCTCCTTCGGCTAGCGCCAATGCCAACGACATCCCGGTTTACAGGTATGGAGATGTATTGCTTCTGAGTGCAGAAGCTGAATGCCGGGCAACCGGCAAAGTCTCTGCAGATGCTATGGAACGGTTGAATATGGTTCATCGCCGGGCTTACGGGTACGATCCGTTGACTGTGTCGCCTGTTGATTTTAAGTTGTCTGATTATGATAAAGATTCATTTATCGACCTCGTAATAAAAGAACGTTGCTACGAAACTGCTTGTGAAGGGAAACGTTGGTTCGACCTGAAACGTTTAGGATCAGCAAAGCTTAAAGCAATTATCAAAGCGAATACAGGTAAGGATGTTGCCGATAAACAATTTTTATGGCCAATTCCGGTTGCAGAGTTAAATTACAATTCAAAAATTAACCCGACAACAGACCAAAATCCTGGTTATTAGTAATATATTATCGTAATTATAACTCGGACAAATACTTGTCCGGGTTATTTTTTATGTAAGTTTATAATAAATTAACTAAACCATCTGAAGTGAAAAAGAATCAGTTACTGTATTATTTCCTGATGCTTCTCTTTCTTGTCGTGCTGAATAAGAATGATTTTGCCCAATCTCCGGCAAAGTTGTGGCAACCATACTGGATCAACCCTCGGGTTCAAGAGGACCAACACATCGATTTGGCGGGAAGCTGGGAGCTCTCGTATATGGATGCTCCTGTTTCGAATGTTAGTGAACTGAAAAATCGAAAAGATCCCTTTGAAACCCAGGTTCCCAATTCAGTACACTGGTCGTATTACAAGGCCGGGAAGCTACCTCATCCGTATGCACATAAAAATTCGACACAATATCGCTGGATTGAAGAAAAAGCTTGGTACTATCAGAAGGAAGTGGTCATACCCGGGGCAGCAAAAGGGAATTCAATAATCCTGAGCTTCGAGGGAATTGATTATTTCTCGAAAGTTTGGGTGAACGACAGCCTGGCTGGCATACACGAAGGTA
The DNA here is from genome assembly GCA_021849365.1 of Bacteroidota bacterium. Classification (GTDB taxonomy): domain Bacteria; phylum Bacteroidota; class Bacteroidia; order Bacteroidales; family Prolixibacteraceae; genus Aquipluma. The sequence goes on from JAJZSZ010000024.1 coordinate 13,508, forward strand.
TGTTTGGAGGTCCGGTAATCGACATTACCCGGTTGACAAAATTTGGTAGTTCAAACAAAATCACGGTTGAAGTAAAGGCCGGGAATTGGGGAAACCGGGCTACCGATGTCGAGAGCCTGCCCCGTACTAGTGTTGGCGAATACGATTATTCGAAAGTGAAGGGATTTAACCCGCGCGCCAGTGGAAAGATTATCAAACCTTGGATAATCTCAGGCGGATCGGGAACTGAAGCATTTTTCACGGTAGGAATGTGGCAGGGTGCCCGTATCGAGATATTACCCGAGTACCATCTTGAACGGCCTTACCTGGTCACAAAAGAAATTTCGAACGGAAAGGCCACGATTCAGTTGTCGATGGAAATTTTAGCCGGCATTACTTCGCTTAACAAAAAATTGCACCCATGGAACAATACGATTGTTCATCAGCCGAATGAAAAGGGTGATTCTTTTATCAAGGTGACCGATAAGCTGGATGTTGTTTGTGAATTTCTATTTCAGGGAAAATCTGTTTTTAACCGGACTTTTACTCCCGATTTGTATAAGGGAACAAATTGGCTTGCAGAAGATATTGTTATTTCAGATCCGAAACTATGGTACCCTAACGGGTTGGGAGATCCAAATCTTTACCAGGTTCGAATCTCTTTAAAGAAAAACGGTGCTCCGGTCGATCAGTTAAACTTCGATTATGGAATCCGTACCATTGACCGGATTGCTACACAGGGACCACGTACGGCCGACCGCTGGGAAAACTGGCAGTTTGTGGTCAACGGCAAAAAGTTGTTTGTAAAGGGCATGAACTGGATGCCAGCCGACCTGTTGCTCGACCTTCAGGAATCGCGTTACCGCTGGGCGCTCGAAGCTGCACGGAATATGGGCATTCAGCTTATCCGGGTATGGGGAGGAGGTCTGATCGAAACCGACGAATTTTACAAGCTGTGCAACGAACTTGGCCTAATGGTCTGGCAGGATTTTCCGATAGGGAACCAGGATACGCCTGATTATCCGCAGGACGTATGGGAAGCCCAGGTCGTGCAAAATATTTTCCGTCTGAGAAACGAACCATCGCTGGTTGTTTGGTGTGGCGGAAATGAGTTCAATCCATATTCGTTCGGAAATACGGCATCTATTGGAATTATAGAGCGCAATCTCGATATTTTCGATAAATCCCGGTTTTTTGTACGTACTACTCCGGATGATGGCAGCATGCATACCTATCCCGACATGGACCCTTGTTGGTACAACAAAAACTACAAATATGAACCCTGGGTGTCGGAAACAGGGATGCACAGCATGCCCGAAGCCAGTTTGTTTTACGAACTGGTTGACAACAAGGAATTTGTTGATCTTGGAAAAATGTGGGATAAAAGCTTTTATCAGAATCATCCCGAGTTTATCCATCATTTCACCGAATATGGTCCGAGCCGGGTACCGCGTATGTTGAGCCGTGCTTCGCATATCAACGACATGGCGAACCCTTCAATTGAGTCGATTACCGAAGCAACGCAAATTGGCGCCGGAGAATTTTACCAGTTATTTTCGGAAAAGATGCAGGGAAATTACCCGATTACAACAGGATTGATGCCCTGGGTTTATAAAAGACCCTGGCCCGTTATTGCAATTCAAACCATGGATTGGTTTGGGCAGGCATCGGCTCCATATTATTTCCTGAAACGTACTTACGAGCCTACCCATGTTGCCATTGATTTGCAACGGTTGGTTTGGGGAGCGGGCGAACAAATCGGGTTTGCCGGTAAAATTACGCATGCTGGTACAGTTGCTTTCGCTGGAAAGATTTCGGTTGCTGTTTACGACGATACATTTAACCCGCTTTGGAATAATGGAGTCAGTGTTAATGTTTCCGGGGGGCCATCGGTAACCCTGGCGAACCTGGGCGAATATCAAATCCCATTGGGTTATCGCGATCGTTTTTTATTTGTTGTTGCTGAATTGCATAACAGTAACGGCGAACTGATTTCTCGTTCGCTTTATTACCCGCGGGTTCTGAAACAAATGGAAGACCAGGTATTTCACGATAAATATGTAACCGAGCCAATTCCTTGGATTACCCTGGACAAGGGGCCGTGGTTGAAGCCAGCCGTAGCGAAAACACAGGCCAAACTCAGTGCCGAAATACTGGAAAATAAATCAATATCCACTGATAGGAGCCAGATAAAGATAAAAATTACAAATACGGGTAAGGTGCCGGCATTTATGACCAATATCGATATTGTTGGCGTTAAAAGGACTTTTTATGCAACCGATAACTATTTCTGGCTGGCTCCCGGCGAATCCCGCGAAATTAAGGTAAATGTCCACTTCAGAATGGCTCAGACTGGGACAAAAGTTCTCCTCAATGTTGGGGCCTGGAACTCCAAAGCACAACAAATTAAGCTAAACTAACGATGAGAAAAATTCTTCTTTTGTGGATGTTATTCTTACTGGGATGGGAAGTTGCAGCTCAGAAATTATCTTTCGGTGAAAGTTGGAATGATTCCGCTGCGGTTAACTATATTGAAAAGAATATTGAAAAATACCGCAAAGGAGAAGCAATAATTAGTATTGTTGGAAAAGATGGGGAACAGGTTTCAAATGCCGGGATTGAGATTCAACAGCAAACGCATGAATTTTTATTTGGCTGCAACTTGTTTGTGCTGGGTCAACTTCAAACTCCAGAGCTTAACACCAAATACGAAACAGCTTTTGTCAATCTGTTCAATTTTGCCACAATACCATTTTACTGGAAAGAGCTTGAACCGCAGGAAGGCAAGCCGCGATTTCAGGAAGGTTCGTCTTTTATTTGGCGCCGCCCGCCACCTGACCAACTTTTGAAATGGTGCAAAGTTCATCACATCGTTCCCAAAGGACATGCATTAATGTATAACCGGAACGCATTTATGCCCGATTGGACAGAGCGGAATAACTCGGAATTATTTTTAAAACAGGCACATGCGCACATTGAAGGAATAGCCAAGCGGTATAAAGACGATATTCTTGTTTGGGATGTGGTCAACGAGGAGAGATACAGAACCAGAAATCCAGAAACTGGACACAAAGTTCCGGATGATTATCTTGTCTGGTGTTTTAAAACGGCAAATAGTTTGTTCTCTAAGAATGTGCAATTATTGTATAACGATGATACCCAAAATCACGACAATTCTGAGGAATATGAGGGATATGTAAATCGAGTAGTTAAGAGTGGCCTTCGGATTGATGGCATGGGACTTCAATTTCATTTATTTGATCTGGATTCCCGTGGTAAATTTCTTGAAGAAACTCAATATTCTGTTAATCAGTTAATCGATGTCTATGATCGGTTAGAAAAACTGGGCTTGCCAATTTATATTACCGAAATAACTGTGCCAGGAGGAGGGGAAGATGGAGCCAGCATTCAGGCAAAAATTGTGGAGAACTTATATCGGCTATGGTTCAGCGTTCCCAATATGGCAGGAATTACCTGGTGGAACCTGGGTGATTCTACGGCTTTTGGTGGTGAAAACAAAGCGATGGGTGGTTTGCTCGACAACGAAATGAACCCCAAACCTGCCTATGAGGTCTTAGATCGGTTGATAAACCATGAATGGAAAACCAACCTGAAGATTTCCAGCGGTTCGCGCGGGAATGTGAGTTTTCGCGGTTTCTACGGTAAGTATAAAATAACGGTGAGTCACAATGGCAAATCAATTGAACGGGAAATCAATCTGACAAAAACCGGAAGCAATAAATTTATCATTCAGTTATAAGAATTTGAAAACTAACTAATAAATACACTATGAGACGTACAATTTTAATATGCCTGATTTCGGTAGTATACCTTAATCATTTACCGGCACAAGTATCAAACCCGAATAAACAAAAGGGACAAGAAGCTCTAGACAAGAGTGTGATGAGCGAAGCTTACTGGGAGCTCTGGAACCCCGATGTCCAGGCTAAAATCGACCGAGACATTGATCAAAACCGGAAGGCTGATGCAGTACTTCAGTTGAAAAATTTACCAAAAGGCTCAGACGTTAAGGTCGAACAACTCTCGCACGATTTTATTTTTGGTGCGCACATCTTCAATTTCAATCAGTTGGGCACGAAAGAAAGAAATCAAAAATACAAGGATTTGTATGGTACTCTTTTTAATTCGGCTACCATTGCGTTTTACTGGAAGAAATTCGAAATGCAGCCTAACCGTCCACGGTTTCGCGAAGAATACTGGGATACGGAAGAATACTGGAACGGTGTGAAAGAACCCAAGGAAGAACCACGCTGGAGAAGACCTTCTTCTGATCAGGTTGTGGCATTTTGCGAGAGCAAAGGTATTCGTCTGCACGGACATACGATAATCTGGGGAAACCGTAAATGGCAGCACCCCGAATGGTTGTACGATCAATTTTGCCCAGCTGATGAAAAGGAAAAGATCGGTAAACTGACCAAGGAAGAGCTCGATAAACTGACTCCCGGCCAGATTGAAGCATTGGCGCCTGTATTTTTTAAAGAGATGAAACGGCTCTTCCAGAAGCGGGTAACCGAATTGGTTAACAATTATGGCGGTCGTTTGCAAAGTTGGGATGTTGTAAACGAAAGCGCTGTCGATTTTCATGGAAACTCGGTAACAGGTGACGTAGTCTGTAAGAGTTCATATGGTTTAATGCCAGGTGATTATACATATGAAACATTCAAGTTGGCTGACAAGTTGTTCCCGAAAAGTGTAAAGCTGAACATAAACGATTATGCCAACAACGAAAATTACGCTAATCAGGTCAAAGACCTTCTTGCCCATGGATGCCGGATCGATATCATGGGCTCACAAATGCACCTGTTTAATCCGCAGCAGTGCCTCGACATTGCCGAAGGAAAACTGATTGAAAGTCCTCAGCAGGTTTGGGATAAGATGGAGACAATCTCGAAAGCCGGTTTGCCTATTCACTTGAGTGAAATCACCATTACCTCACCGGGAAGCGATGACCGGGGGCTCAATATTCAGGCGGTTATTGCACGGAACCTGTATCGTTTATGGTTCAGTATCAAACCGATGATGGGGATCACCTGGTGGAATGTGGTTGACGATTGCGGCGCTCCGGGCGAACCTTCAGTATCGGGTCTTTTTACCCGCAACATGGGGCCAAAACCATCGTTTTATGCGCTTGATAATCTGATCAACCATGAATGGAAAACCAACCTGACTATTAAGGCTGATGAAAACGGGAATGTGAAATTCCGCGGGTTTAAAGGTCGCTACCGGGTAAGTTGGAAAGACAAATCGGGAAAAGAACAACATGCTGAATTTTACTTAAAAAGGGACGGCGACGGGATATAAATATTTAATGACGGTATAATGAAACGATTAATTTTTTTATTGCTGGTCGGAGCCTGGTCGCTTTGTGGCGTATTGGCCCAAGAGCCAGGGGTGAGTAATTCTGTAATGAGTGAAGCTTATCTGAAGTTTTGGAACCCAGAAGTTCAGACTAAAATCGATCAGGATATAGACCGGAACCGAAAGGCAGAGGCAGTTTGTCATTTAAACGGAATAAAGAAGGGATCAGAAGTAAAGATCGAGCAAATCAGCCATCAGTTTCTTTTCGGTGGGAACATTTTCCTTTTTGGCGATCTGGGCAGCCCTGAAAAAAACAAAAAGTATGAAGATACCTATGGCAATTTATTCAATGCGGCTACGGTTGCTTTTTACTGGAAAACTCTCGAACAGCAACAGGGTAAGCCCCGTTATGCTGCGGGAAGTTCGTATGAGTACCGACGCCCGGCTACCGATCCGGTTGTTGCTTTTTGTGAATCGAAGGGGATCAACATGAATGGTCATGCCATTATTTACGGAATGAGGACATGGGGACACCCCGAGTGGATGCCTAATGATCGTAAGGCAATGGAACCACTATTCGAAGCGCATGTTAAAGAACTGGCCGAACGTTACAAAGACCGGATTCAACGTTGGGATGTGGTTAACGAATCAATCGATCAGGCTAACCGGGGACTGATGCCCGACGATTATACTTTTAAAACCTACTCGTGGGCGATGAAATATTTTCCCGCTACTGTTCATTTCAATAGCAACGATTGCGATATCCACTGGGGGCCTTCGCGGCGATACGTCGAGATTGTACGGGACCTGATTGATCGCGGCATTCGTATCAACAACGTTGGAGTGCAGATGCACATCTTCAACCCTACTGAAACTCAACGAATTGCTGATGGCGCCGATAATTTATCGCCCGAGAAAAACTATGCCGTTCTGGATTGCCTGAAAGAAGCCGGGCGACCGATTCATATTAGTGAAGTGACGGTAACAGCTCCTGATGAAACCCCCCAAGGCTGGAAAATACAGGCTGAAATTGCCCACAACCTCTATCGGTTGTGGTTCAGCTATCCTTCGGTAATGGGCATCACCTGGTGGAATGTAGTTGATGGTGGTGCTGCAAAAGGTGAACCTTCGTTTTCAGGTCTATATGATAAAGAACTCAATCCAAAACCTGTTTATTATGCTCTTGATAAGTTAATTAATCACGAATGGAAGACAACCCTTACGTTAAAACCAGGTTCAATCGAAGATATCCGTTTTCGCGGATTTAAAGGAAAATACAGGATAAGCTGGAAAGACAAATCGGGGAAGCTGCAACAGGCTGAATTTCTTCTGAACCAAGATGGAGATGGATTTTAATATTTGGCTCAAATAAGGGAGAGGTAACGAAACAGCTTTTATTCTAAATTAGTGAAAAATATACATCATGCAGAAAAGACGGATTTATCCTTTTATCAACAGTATTTTGACTGACCTATTAATTTGTATCTAAAAAAATAACTATTGATATAAAATTTGGTAAACTAGGCAGAATTTTTAAAATTTCACTTATCTTTTTATTTATTGACTATCAGCATCTTGTTTGATCGTTGGTGAAAGTGAACTGTTCCGTGAATAACTGATGGTGAAATGAGTTAATGATAAGAAATACAGCGCATTAAAAGGATTATTTCGAATCTAGTACAGCCCACGAAAAAGCCGAAACTACTTTAACGTAGTTTCGGCTTTTTAATTTTAGTTCATCAATTACTTATGCCTGCTTATATATGTTTTGCATGACCAATCCGGCCAATGTAAACCCGAAAATTGCGGTGATGTGGGCAAGAGTTCCATTGATTACTGCTTTCTGGCTGCACCATTCGTGATCGGCTAAACTTGGATCTCCAGGCGCATTTTTCGATTTTGGGCACATGCATTTATCTGTACCGCATGAGGCACCCGACCCTTTATTCTCGAGTAATTCTTCGCTGAAAACACACATAAATTTCTTCGCCGGAAGTTCTCCGCTTTTCAATCTTTTCCGCACGATCTTAGCTAACGGACAACCTTTTACTTTCCAGAATTCGGCCACCTGAACTTTAGTCGGGTCGATTTTCAGCGAGGCACCCATCGATGATAAAAATATGGCATTGGTTCGTGTTGCTTTGCGTATAAGGTCAACCTTGTTGCTTACACTGTCAATAGCATCGATGATATAATCGTACGATTCCAGTTCAAAGAATTCGGAACTCGATGGTTCGTATATTTTTTGAATGGCGTTTATTTCGGCCAATGGATTAATCTCGAGCAGTCGTTTTTTCAGTGCTTCGGTTTTTACCTGCCCAACGGTTTGCGTGGTGGCGTGTAATTGCCGGTTTATGTTGGTTATACAAACCAAATCAGAGTCAACAATTGTCAGGTTGCGGATACCACTACGTATCAAACTTTCGGCACACCAGCTGCCAACCCCACCAATTCCGAAGATAATAACCTTTTGATTGGCAACTTTTTGCATCAACTCTTTCCCAAGCAGTAATTCTGTCCGCTGGAATATCCCCTTTTCTAATTTTGCCATTTTTTAAACAGTTTGAATTACAGATGATTATGTGCGATAATCAAATTGTTTTGCCGGCCGAAAGTACAAAAAATCTGATTTGGAACAATTAATCGGCATTTACTTTCCAATTTTGAAGAATCGAGAATACCTCAGGAGTGAATTAGGCTAATTCAGAATTAGATAAGATATGTGAGAAAAAATCAGCCGAAAGAATATATGAAATTACTTTCGGCTGATTTATCAGGAGTGGCAACAGATTTAACCCTATTCTATTTTTTTAATTGATTCTCGATGTTCTGGTCGATAATTACAGTATTCGATTCTGATACGTCGCGGGCAGTAAATAGGCCAAGGACTGGTTTACCATCACTCGAAACGAAATTACTTGGCAGATTTGCAGGAGGAACACTAAAGAGTCCGCCGGTACTCCCCTGGTTAATCATTTGAAAATAAAAGTCATATGCAAACTTTGAGATAGATGTTTGTTTTACCTGAATTTTGTCGTTTAGCTTAAGTCTTCTATCCTCAGGTTTGGTCGTATCATAGAAATCGGTAAATATTTCCAGTTTCGAAATGTAATTTCCGTCAACAAATTCGTCGCTTGCTACGGCTAGCCTGTCGGCCTCATGAATGAGCGTATCGTTCACATAAATATCCCATTTGTAATAATTTCCGATTCCTTTCGGTTCTTTTCCGTAGGTAAATACTCCCAGAAAGCGTTTATTTCCCCGGAGCGATGGTTCAACAATTATTGAATCAATGGGTTCAACTTTACTGAGTTTATCCTTTGCTGTTAGAGTCACTCCTTCAGTTTGAATAGTTAATGTGTATTCGCGCCCGACTGCCCCCGGATATGTTTTGCCCGTGGGAACCAAATAACGGCCCGGTTTGGAAGAGTCCTCCTGCAGAATCATTGTATTGGCAGGAGTTGCATCGTCCGAAATGGTCACAACAGCTCTGCTGATTCCGGGGTAAGCGATATCCTGATCAACTCTAAGTGTTTTATACAGAAAAACACTTGGTTGTTCGAGCGTAGTGATACTTGCTTCAACTCCAATCAAACTCAGGTTTTCGTCGCTCAGCTTTACATCAATGACGTCTTCACAAGAAGTAAGAAGGATGCCCGAAAGGAGGAAAAGGAGTCCGAAGACCGTTCTTTTTTGTCCAACGGCCAGTTGTATGCGCCCAATTGCTTGATTTATATAATTTTTCATTGTTCTGTAGTTTTAAAAGTTGAAATTGTAAGTAACCGAAGGAATCATACTTCCAATGATTGATAAGCGGGTCGCTTCGGTAATGTTAGGGTTATCCTCATTCTGCTTGAAGTACACCGAATAGGCGTTTCGTCGGGCATAAAGATTATAAATCGAGAAATTGATGGATTGTTTCACTTTCCGATGTTCGTTTTTCTTGAAATCGTACGTCAGCGAAATGTCGAGACGGTGATAATCAGGAATTCGGTTGCCGTTGCGCGACGAGTAGTAATACATCGAGTTTCCCTGCACCTCGTATTTGGCAATAGGGAACGAAGTTGGGTTTCCGGTGGCAAAAATCCAGCTTGTCGACAGGTTCCAACGTTTGCTCAAATCGTAATTGGTAACCAGCGAAATATTGTGTGTGCGGTCGTAGCTCGATGGATAGGCTTTACCCTCGTTGATTCCCGGTATCTTTCGCATCGAACGGGCAAGGGTGTAGCTTAACCAACCCGTCAGGCGGCCTTCCTGTTTTTTCGCATACAATTCCAACCCATATGCATATCCACTTCCGCGCAGTAATTCAGTTTCCAGGTTTTCTTTCAGGAATAATTCAGCTCCATCCACGTAGTCGATTACGTTTTCCATCTTTTTATAATAAACCTCGGCAGATGTTTCGAACATGTTTTTATTGAAATTTCTGAAGTAGCCGAGACCCACCTGATTGGCAATCAGTGGTTTGATGTAAGTGCTGCTGGGCAGCCAGATGTCGAGTGGCGTTGGTGAGTTCGTGTTCGAAATCAGGTGAAGATTTTGTACCATTCGGTTATACGATGCTTTAACTGAACTTTCCGGATTCAGCATGTATTTCAGGGCTAAACGGGGCTCAAGATTGTGATAGGACGGGGGCACCAGTTTCCCAGGACCATATTCTTTTGTACCGATAACCTCATTCTCGTTTGGTTTGTCGGGATTGAGGTATTCTCTCACTTTTCCTTTGCCTATTTGCTGAAAATAAGAATACCTGATTCCGTACCTCAATGTTAATCGAGAACCAATGCTCTGTTCGTTCGACACGTAAACCGAGTGATCTAATGCATTGTAGTTGGTTAGTTTCAAATCGGTGAAATACGATTTTTCGTTGGCGTCAATCTGTCCGGGTTCAAAGTGATGATAAATCAGGTTGAATCCTAAAGTGAGCTTATTTTTTGCGTTCAGGTACCATGTAAAATCTTCCTTGAAATTGTAGTCCGAAATTTGCGAAGTCCAGTCGAATTGGTCGGCTCCATTTCCCGGAACTCCCAAATTGTAGTTATACCGTGAAAAAATAAGCGAGGTATTTGAGAATAACTTACTGCTGAACAAGTGATTCCAGCGGGCAGTTGAGGTGAGATTACCCCAGCGCATGTAAATCGATTCGCCAACCTTGAAATAATCGCTGCCGGTATAAGCCGACAGATAAATGCGGTTTTTGTCGTTTATCTGAGCATTGGTTTTCAGATTCAGGTCGTAAAAGTACAGCTGATTTTCTTTCAGCTCCTCAATACCAATTAATTTCCCGAGGTAATCGGCATACGTGCGGCGCCCTGAAACGATGAAACTCCATTTGTCTTTAATAATCGGTGCTTCAACGGTCAGGCGGCTCGAGATATTCCCGATTCCTCCATTTACG
>JAJZSZ010000360.1 GCA_021849365.1 Bacteroidota bacterium
CTCCAACCGGAAACTGGCGGTTTTCGATTATCCGCATTTATTGGGACGATGAAGCTGAGCCATCAGTCGAATGTCCCGTTGGCGATTTCTTCGGAATGGGCTGGTGTGAATATGCCCCATTGGTTTCGATGCCCATTTGCGTGAATCCGGGAAGCGCTTTCAACTGCTATTGGGTGATGCCGTTCCGCAAAAAATGCAAAATTACAATGGAAAACATCAACGATAAAGATCCGATGACTTTGTATTATCAGGTAGATTATGCCCTGACTGAAGTTCCGGCCGATGCAGCTTATTTCCACGCACAATTCAGAAGAAATAACCCCAATACAACCTCGGATTATACCATTGTTGATAACATCAAGGGCAAAGGCCAGTTTGTGGGCGTTTACCTGGCCTGGGGCGTCAACAACAACGGTTGGTGGGGCGAAGGCGAAATCAAATTCTTCATCGATGGCGACGGAAAATTTCCAACCATCTGCGGAACCGGAACCGAAGACTATTTCTGTGGATCGTACAATTTCGACCGCGGCGGACAATACAAAGAGTTTTGTACGCCATATACCGGGCTGGTGCAGGTTATCAAGCCCGATGGAACCTATAAATCGCAGCAGCGTTTTGGTTTGTACCGCTGGCACATTATGGATCCGGTTCGCTTCGAGAAAGACCTGAAAATTACCATTCAGGATTTGGGATGGCATCAGGGTGGAAGGTATTTGCCACAGCAATCCGACATTTCTTCCACCTGCTTCTGGTATCAGACCGATCCGCACAGCAAATTCCCGAAATTACCGGCATGGCAGCAGCTTGAAGTCAATTAATTGTTGAGCCATGCAAAGACATTTATTCATTTCCGGAGTAGTATTCCTGGCGGCGTTTGTGGCCTGCACTGCTCCTGTTTCAAAAAAAATAAAAACGATGGACCCAAAAAATGACACAATTTCCGGAACTTACGGATACGACGTGGCTTTTATGAAAGCGCACCAGATGGATTTTGTTGAACTTCGCGACGAAACCGGCAATGCCTGCCTGATGATTTCACCCGCACTGCAGGGGCGCGTTATGACCAGCTCTGCCAATGGCGAAGCAGGAAAGAGCTTTGGCTGGATCAATTACAAGCACATCAGTTCCGGGAAAGTAAACGAACAATTCAATCCGTATGGCGGCGAGGAACGTTTCTGGCTGGGGCCGGAAGGTGGCCCGTTCTCCATTTATTTTCCACAGGGTAAAGAGCAGGACTTTAATAACTGGATTGTTCCCAAAGAGATTGATACGGTTCCTTTCGATATCAAATTACAGACCTCAAATACTGTTTCGTTTGCCAAAGATTTTGAACTGACAAATGCTTCAGGAACCAGGCTGGAAATTGGCGTTGAGCGGACTGTAAAACTCCTGTCAAAGCCTGATGTGGAAAAGGCATTGGCCGCGCCACTTGGCGATTCGCTTAACTTCATAGCATACGAATCGGAGAATATCCTGACCAACCGTGGCCAGTCGGTCTGGAACGAGAAAAACGGATTCCTGTCCATCTGGCTGCTTTGTATGTTCAACCCTTCGGAAAAGGGAGTGGTTTTTGTTCCGTACAAACAAGGTGCCGAAGCCGAAATGGGCAAAGTGGTGACCGACGATTATTTTGGCAAAGTGCCCGCCGACCGCCTGATTCAGAAGGATGGGATGCTGTTCTTTAAAGTGGATGGGAAATTCCGAAGCAAAATTGGCATTTCGCCACAGCGAGCATTGCCTTTCTGCGGAAGTTATGACCCCGACAACAAAGTGCTAACATTGCTTTGGTGCTCGCTTCCTGAAAAGCCAATGAAATATGTGAATTCGAAATGGGGGAAGCAGGATGATCCGTTGAGGGGTGACGCCATCAATTCGTACAACGATGGCCCGGTTGCCGACGGTTCCATCATGGGGCCGTTTTACGAAATTGAGAGTTCATCACCAGCAGCGCTCCTTTCTTCAGGTGAAAAAATAACCCATCGGCAACGAATTTTTCACATCTCGGGCAGCGAAAGCCAGCTTAGTCAACTGACACAAAAGTTGTTCGGCATTCCGGTGACGGCTGTTGCCCAGGCTTTTCAGTAAAATTTAAAAGTAATCATCCCGAACGTTGTCTGATTTCTGAAACGAAATTTACAATGTTCGGGATGATTTATTTTTGAGCAGGCGTAAAAACTCAGAAGAGAAACTTCTCTTTCCGATAAAAAAAATTATTCTTCGAATAACTCGTTAAGCCCATTGTAGTAATCTTCTTCCCAGCCCTCGGCAATGTTTTCGTAGGCTTCGTCGGGAATGTTGGTTTGCACAACTTCCATGCTGGTACCACCCTTGTCGGGGTGCAGTTTGATGGTAACAATCGAGCGCTTGTCTTCGTCGTCTTCACCAAAATACCATTCCTGAACGATTTTTTTATTTTTCTCGAATTCGAGGTTCATGCCGCAAATGCTTTCTTCCCACATCGAAAACTCGGTTCCGGGAACTTCTTCCATCACAGCATCTTCGCCGGTCCAGATTTCAATCATCACTTTGTTGGTCAGGGCATTGTACACATCGGCCGGATCGGCTGCGATTTTAAAATATTTTTTGTAAGTCTTCATGTGGTGTTTTTTTGAGGCTGTTAACTAATTCAGTTTTTTTCGTTCGTAAATGCGTTTGTTGAGTTTATACGAGAACCCAATGGTTGTAAGTTCCTTAGTTTGCCATTTTGCTTTATAAATCGCATTTCCGGCAGCATCTTTTTTCCCTGTGTCGAAGGTTACATTGTCGTCGTAAAGCATGTAAAGATTCACGGTCATGTTTATCCGGTTTGTCAATTGTGCAACCAGCGTATTTTCCCAGTTGATATCAAGTTTTTTGAATGGCGACTTATAGTTGATGAACATTTTGTACTTGGTTTCGTAGCTAATTTGCTTGCTGAAATTGATTTTATATTTCAGATCGGCATTTAAACCCGGCTCCCAAAAACTGCGGCTGTTGGCGGGCACCCCAAATTTGGTCTGATCGATTTTTGCAGTGTCGCGCACAAACACATTTTTAGCAGTGATTGGCGAAATGAAAAGCGAGAAATTATCGTTGGGCTTGTAGTCGAGACCCAACTTGAAAATGGTTTTAGCAGGCGACATATATCCTGAAATTGGCTTAGTCTTGTCGGGATAAGCATATCCGTTAAAAAACTGGGTTACAAAGTCGACCTCGGTACTGTAATACCATTTTTTAAAAGCGCTCAGGCCAAAACGGGAGATCAGCTCCAGTTTATCGTCGTTCTTCTGCGTTTGCTTGGTATCTCCTCCCTGTCTAATCCATCCGTTGCGGAACTCACCGGTATTCTCCCATTTCACCTTGGGCGCCGTATAGTTGGCAAACCCTTTCAGAACAGTTAAAATTGAGAATGCCGAATTACCCCCGGCTTTCCAGTTGTTCAGATAGGTTTGTGTAAAGCCAAACGTGCCATATCCGCCCAATTCCCATGGTGCTATCACGTCGTATTGCTTTTTTATTTTTTCAATTTTATTGTCAGGGGTAAGCTTCTGGAAAGTAAAATCTCTCCGTTGTTTTTGCGCAATGCGGTCGAAAGTCACATTGTCTTCAATCGCAATTCCAATGGTTTTTTTGTCCAGATTCATCAATTGGATTCCAATGGAATCGTTTTGCATGTTTTTAATGAACATCCGGTTCACGAAACGTTTGTTGTTCTGAAGCAAAATCTGAACTGGCTTTCCTGAAATGCTTTGAAGTGTTATGGCTACTGAATCATTTTGTGCATGACGCTCCAAGGTTTGTACAAACAGGTTAATTGAATCGTTAACCGAACGAACGATTGAATCGTTGTAATGAGCCAGAATCTGCTGGTTTTGAAGTTTCAGCGAATCTTTCAGCTGTGTTTGTAGCGAGTCGGAAAATACGCGCACGGCATATTTCTGGTAAGCCGTAATGGCCGAGTCGAGATTCAGTTTTTCGATACGGCTATTGAAGCGTCGGCGGGCAACTTCAAGGATAAAACTGCGGGCTTTCTGGCGTTCTTTTATCCGCTCAAAATTATTGGCTGTTTGTGATTGTCCCGGAATAACATTTACATTTTTTAAACTATCAGGCAAAATAATAAGTGTCCGCCTGATGATAGCTTCCTCGTCGCCCTCAGCAATGGGTGGAACTTTGCCATCAGGGCCGGCAATAAGGTTTTCGGGTAGGGGAATCGATTTCATATCCACTCCGTTCCAGATGTCGCGGTCAAGTTGTTTCATCTTTTCGAGGATAGAATCGTATGGAAGATAACCCTTAATCTGCAGCGAATCGCTTACCAGTTGCGGCGAACGGGTAATGTATCTGAAATCGGGATTCCGGCGGAATCGATCGAGTTTAAACAGAATGGTGTCGATACGTTCATCCTCGGCGAAATGAATTAATCCGGTCAGTGTTTTTACGATTTCCGGATTTTCAGATTGCCACACGTTGTCGCCCTGAAGGTGTTTTTTTAGGTAATCAATGCTCAGTTTAATGGAGTCAGCAGGACTGAGTTCTTTCTCTTTTTTTCGGTCAATGGGAGTGGTTTCTGCAAATAATGAAACGCTGATCAGGAGGAAAAATCCTGCACAAAGTTTTGTAAACTGCATGTCTATTTGGTTAATTGGCTTTCAAAAAAACGATTTTAATTCAAACTTGTTGTTCCGCATTTCAAAAATCAGGCCATCGTGTCCGCCCATTCCTGAAAGGGATGCTCCGAAAGGTACGAATTGTAGTACCGGCGATCGCCCGAAACTTCATTT
>JAJZSZ010000361.1 GCA_021849365.1 Bacteroidota bacterium
CGGCACCTTCTTTCACAAGGCCCCTTAAAAGATAAGCTGCCTTATAGGCAGCTATACTTCCGGTTACACCTAAAACGATATGTTTTCCTTTAAGCCTCATAAAGGCCTATATTACAATTCTTTATTGCGATTTTCCTTGGCAGGATTGCGGTGATAAATCTGATTGTTTACAAATTCTTCGTAAGCGATCAGAGTTGGCTTTGGGAGTCTTTCGTAGTATTTCGAAATTTCAATTTGCTCACGGTTTTCGAATACTTCTTCTAAATTATCAGTATATGATGCAAATTCCTGAAGCTTCTGGCTCAATTCTTCCTTCATTTCTGAAGCAATTTGATTTGAGCGTTTAGCTAGGATCATCACAGTTTCGTAAACGTTACCTGTGCGTTTTTCCAATTCTCTTAAATCTCTTGAAATTGTTGTAGATTCTGCTTTTGTTTTCTTGAAATCCATATTATTTAAATATTTGAATCCGATTTATAATTTAACAACTTCTCTGTTGTTGAATGAAATTTCTCAACTTCCTTCCGGTATTTGCTCTCCGGATATTCGTCGACAAAGGTAAAATATTCATCTAAAGCAGAACTCAACCGTTCATGCTTTTTTTCGTCAACACTATTAATAGCAAGCAAATACTTTGCTTTTAACAGCATATACATTAATTCCTCGCGATATTTTGTGTCAGGAAATTCTTTCAACGACGAGGTTAATGCTACTACTGCTGCCTTATAGTTATCAAGATCGAAATAAAGTTTCGCACTCAGATAAGATTTATAAACCATTTTATCGCGCAATTCAATAATCAAACGGTTAGCTTCGTTAACCCTATTTGATTTTGGATATAGGTTAATAAATAACTGAAGGGCATCAATTGCATTTTGAGTCACTGTCTGGTCGAGGCGCGCTGTTGGCGAATCCAGATAAAAACAATATCCCACCATGTATTGCGACTCTTCAGCAAATTCACTTCGAGGAAACTCTTTAATTAATGATTTAAAGTAGTGTCCCGACATCATATAATCTTTCAGCCCAAACTGACTTTTGGCGTAATAATAATATACCTTGTCGGCCCTGCTTGTTCCCCTCACAATATTAATTAGTTCCTTTAAAAGCGTTGAAGAACGAACATATTCGCCGTTTTCGTAGTATTCAAGCGCTTTTTTGTATTTAAACTCGTAGTCGGTACTCTTTACAATTTTATTGTAATCGCTGCAACTACTCAATAAAAGTACAAAAGCAATAATAACAGGTACGAAATTTCTCATTTTCATTAACATGGCGCAAATATACATTTTTATCTAAATTTTCGGACCGAAAAATAGAATGAATTATCCAGAATACAATCTTGTTTAGTATAAATTAACACATTTGCAGAACTATTAAAAAAAATTACTTTTGCAATGCTAATTTTAAAAACCAGATCAAAGTGGATATTTTTGAAAAACTGAGAGGCAATATGGGTAGCCTGGGAAAATACATGAAACAGGCTCATGGGTACTTTGCTTTCCCTAAATTGGAAGGCGAAATTGGTACCAAAATGAAATTCAGGGGCAAGGATGTATTAGTTTGGAGTCTGAACAACTATATCGGGCTTGCCAATCATCCTGAAGTAAGAGAAGCTGATGCTCAGGCGGCCGCTGATTATGGAATGGCATACCCAATGGGTGCACGTATGATGTCAGGTCAAACCAGCAAACATGAAGAGTTGGAGCAAAACCTGGCCGAGTTTGTTGGAAAGCAGGATGCATTCTTACTTAACTTTGGTTACCAGGGAATGGTATCAATTATTGATGCTGTTGTAGGACGAAACGACGTTATTGTTTACGACTCTGAAGCACACGCCTGTATCCTCGACGGTGTTAGATTACACATGGGTAAACGCTTCGTTTATGCCCACAATAATATGGATAGCCTTCGCAACATGTTAACCAAAGCTACCCGTTTAGCCGAAAAACAAGGCGGTGGTATTTTGGTTATTACTGAAGGTGTATTTGGAATGGCTGGCGACTTAGGCAAGCTCGACGAAATCGCCAAATTCAAAGACGAATTCAATTTCCGTTTATTGGTAGATGATGCTCACGGTTTTGGAACCATGGGAGCTACAGGCGCCGGAACTCCTGAACATTTCGGAGTAATGGATAAAATTGACTTGCTTTTCGGAACATTCGCCAAATCAATGGCTGGTATTGGTGCATTCATCGCCTGCGACGAAGACATTTGCAATTACCTCCGTTATAATATGCGTTCACAAACATTTGCCAAATCGCTGCCAATGCCAATGGTTATTGGTGCTTTGAAAAGGCTTGAATTGCTGAGGACCAGACCTGAACTGCGCGAAAAGCTATGGACTGTTGTTGCTGCTCTTCAGAAAGGATTGAGAGATCAAGGCTTCGACTTGGGAGTTACCAACTCGTGCGTTACACCAGTTTATTTCCAGGGTGGTGTTGGTGAAGCAACCAATGTTGTAATGGACTTGCGCGAAAACTTCAACGTATTCTGTTCGGTAGTAACTTATCCTGTTATTCCTAAAGGACAAATCATGCTGCGCCTTATCCCAACAGCAATGCATACCATGGAAGATGTTGAATACACCATCAAAGCATTTGCCGAAGTTCGTGCAAAACTGGAAGAAGGCAAGTACAATACTTCTCAAATTCCATCGATTCTCGATTAACTAAAAATAAAGTAAAACCATCCTTCGGGATGGTTTTTTCATTTATGCTTTATTATATTTGTGCCTGACGCCTCTTTAGCTCAGTTGGTAGAGCAGCTCATTCGTAATGAGCAGGTCGCCGGTTCGAGTCCGGCAAAAGGCTCATATTTAATTAATGAAATCCCTTTGAAACATTCATTTTCAAAGGGATTTTTTTTATCTCTCAGGTAACTTTTCTGATAATTTCAGCAAAAAAAACTGCCATATAAGAAATCATTATTTTTTCTTCGATTGCTAAATATCAATTATTTTTTTCTTAAAAAAAAGTTTGGTACTAATCTGAAAAAACTACTTTTGCACCGGCCTTTTTTAGGTTATTATTTATCAACATATTTTTAAAGATATGGAAAGTGAATC
This sequence comes from Bacteroidota bacterium, assembly GCA_021849365.1. Classification (GTDB taxonomy): domain Bacteria; phylum Bacteroidota; class Bacteroidia; order Bacteroidales; family Prolixibacteraceae; genus Aquipluma. The sequence continues at coordinate 3,068 of JAJZSZ010000361.1, forward strand.
ATTAATTCTCTTTTTTATAGTAGCGCTGGTCCTCGTTGGCGGTGCTATTATATTTTCATCCCTGGTAGCTCCAAAATCATTTAATCCGGTAAAATCAGAACCTTACGAGTGCGGTATTCCGACCGAAGGTCCTGCATGGATTCAGTTTAACGTGGGTTACTATCTTTTTGCTATTATTTACCTTGTTTTCGACGTAGAAACTGTATTCCTGTTTCCCTGGGGTGTGGTGATGAAAACGATCGGAATGAGGGCATTTATTGAAATCATTATTTTCTTCTTCATACTGGGTCTCGGCCTTTTGTATGCTTGGAAAAAAGGAGCTTTGAAATGGGTGTAAAAATCAAATCAATGAAGTATGAAGAGTTTGAGGATAATGAATCACTCGAACTCTTGAAGAAGTCAGGCGGCAATGTCTTTCTGACCAGTATTGACAGCGTTTTAAACTGGGGTGTTTCGAACTCTATCTGGCCACTTACCTTTGCAACCAGCTGTTGCGGGATTGAGATGATGGCTGCCGGAGCTCCGAGGCACGATTTTGCGCGTTTCGGTATTGAAGTTTATCGTGCCTCGCCACGTCAGGCCGATGTTGTTGTTATTGCCGGAACTATCAATCACAAAATGGCCCCAATCCTGAAACGGTTGTACGATCAGATGCCCGAACCAAAATATGTAATTGCCATGGGTGCCTGCGCCATTTCCGGAGGTCCGTTCTACTACAATTCTTATTCAGTAGTTCGCGGTGTCGATCACATTATCCCGGTTGATGTTTACGTACCCGGATGCCCGCCCCGCCCCGAAGCATTGCTTTATGGCGTTATGCAGCTTCAGCGTAAAATTAAAGGTGACTCCATTTTTCAACAAGAAAACCCGGACGACAGGTTGCTTTAATTATCACAGAACATGCTAAACAGAGAAGAACTAAAAGATATCATCAGGGGATTTGAGCCTGAGGCCGAGTTTCCTGAAGGAACCCAGTTGCTGGAAGTTATAGTTCCGGCAGCCAAATTGTATGCACTCACCGAAAAACTGAAATCGGATAAACGTACAGCTTTCGATTACCTGATTGACCTTACTGGAGTTGATTTTACAACTCATTTCGCCGTTGTTTATCACCTCGATTCAACTGAATTCAGACACATGATTGTGTTGAAATCACTGATTAACGACCGTGAAAATCCTCAGGTTGACAGTTTAACAGCCTTATATGCTACTGCTGAATATTTTGAACGCGAAGTTTTCGACATGTTTGGAATCCGGTTTAACAACCACCCCAACCTGAAACGCTTCTTCCTTGAAGACGGCTACGGATACCCGCTGCGTAAAGATTTCCGCGACGAAGTAAATATCATTGAACGATAAATCCCGAGAGATGAGTGAAGAAATAATTAAAGACGTAATCATTGGGGAGAACGAGGACTACATTATTAATTTAGGTCCCCAGCACCCATCGACCCACGGGGTATTACGATTTGAAGTTTGCCTGAAAGGGGAAACCGTTAAATACCTGATTCCACATATTGGATATATCCACCGTGGAATGGAAAAAATGTGTGAAGCAAACACCTACCAGCAAATTATTCACCTGACTGACCGAATGGACTACCTTTCGGCTCACATGAATAATGAAGCTGTTTGTATGGTGGTTGAAGAAGCAATGCAGGTTGATGTTCCGGAACGTGT
>JAJZSZ010000362.1 GCA_021849365.1 Bacteroidota bacterium
TTCCGATCTCTGATTTCGAACGATCCTTATTCCGGCGTTCAGGTTGTCGATGGCAAAATCACTCTTCAGGACAGGTCTGGAATAGGGCTGGAAATTGTGCAACCGGTTTTTTAGGATGTTGTAATTTCTGAAACGATTTATTCACTAATTCATTGCAGATTCTTTATTGAATTTGTTGTAATTCCATGTCCATAAGTCATCCATAAAATTCAAAAGATATGAAACAAACAATGATGTGTCTGGCACTATTTCTTAGTTGCCTTTCAGTCCTTAATGCTCAGGAAAACCTGACTTATCAGAAACCTCCCAAAGAAATCATGCAGCTTTTCGACTATCAGCGGGCGCCTGGCGTCATGATGGATGAAAAGAAGGAAACAATGGTGTTTACCTACACCAATACCTACAAAACACTCGACGATTTAAATCAGGAAGAAATGCAGTTGGGCGGGCTGCGCATCAATCCGGTAACAAATATAGCCAGTGCTGTAACTTATATTAATAATTTGAAAGTCAGAAAAATTCAGGAGAAAGAGGCAATACAGGTGAAAGGACTGCCCGAAAATCCGAAGATTACCTATCTGACCTGGTCGCCTGACGAGAAAAAGCTGGCGTTTACCAATACCACATCCAACGCAGTTGAACTTTGGGTGCTTGATTTAGCTACAGCTACCGCCTCAAAAGTTACTGATAAAGCATTGAATGCCAATCTTGGGCGCCCGTTCAATTGGTACAAGGATAACCAAAGTATGTTGGTAAAAACAGTTCCGGCAAATCGTCCGGCCCTAATCGATGGCAAAAAAGGAATTGCTTCAGGACCAACTATTTCAGTAAGCGACGGTTCAAAGTCGCAAAACCGGACTTATCCTGATATGCTGAAAAATAAGACTGATGAGGCAAATTTTGAGACTTTGGTAACTTCTGAATTGTATAAAATAAATCTTGCCGGACAAGCGGATTTGTTTAAAGGGAAAGATATGTATATGAACGAATCGTTTTCGCCAGATGGCAACTATCTGATGGTGACAACTATTCTTAAACCTTTCTCATATATTGTCCCACTCAACAGGTTTCCTGCAAAAACGAATGTTTACGATGTAAATGGAGCGTTGGTAAAACTGGTGAACGATGTCCCGTTGAATGAAACCATGCCTAAAGGATTTATGGCTGTTCGTCAAGGGAAACGAAATATGATGTGGAGAAGCGATAAACCTGCTTCGCTTTACTATGTTGAAGCGCTTGACGGAGGTGATCCTGCAACCAAAGTTGAAAATCGTGATGCTGTTTATCAATGGGATGTTCCCTTTACATCAGAACCAAAACTTATCCTGAAAACCACTGATCGTTTTGCCGGTATTATCTGGGGTTCTGAAACAGCAGCCATTGCTTACGACAATTGGTTCGATACTCGAAACGTAAACACCTATTTGTTTAACCCGTCTGATGCTAATCAGCAAGCCAAAATCATCAATAGACGCAATTCGCAGGATGTTTATTCAGATCCAGGAAATTTTGAAACACGCAAAAACCAATTCGGACGCGATGTTCTTTTGGCAGACAACGACAATTTATTCCTGATTGGAGATGGTTTTACTCCAAAGGGCCAATTCCCGTTTATCGACCAGTACAACCTGAAGACTCAGAAGACCTCGCGCATATACCAATCGGCATTAACCGATAAAATGGAGCGAATTATTTCAATAATGGATGTCAAGAAGGGCGAAGTCTTTGTTCAGCTTCAATCAAAAACCGAATACCCAAATTATTTCATCCGTAACCTGAAAAAGAAAATTGCTCCTTTGGCAGTTACTCAATTCCCGAATCCGTTTGAAAGTATTAAAGACGTTGAAAAAACACTCATCAAATACAAACGAAAGGATGGGGTTGATCTTTCAGGAACCCTTTATTTGCCTGCCGGTTATGATAAAACGAAAAAGGAAAAACTGCCATTGTTGATCTGGGCTTATCCGGCAGAATACAAGGATAAAAACAGCGCAGGTCAGGTGACTACCAATCCCAACGAGTTTACATTCCCTTATTACGGATCGTTTGTTTATTGGGTAACCCGCGGCTATGTGGTGCTCGACGATGCTGCGTTCCCGATAATTGGTGAAGGAAATGCTGAACCAAACGACACGTTTATCGAACAGTTGGTGGCCAATGCCGAAGCTGCCATTAATGCAGTTGATTCGCTGGGATACATCGATCGGAAAAGAGTTGCAGTTGGTGGCCATTCATACGGCGCATTTATGACAGCAAACCTGTTAACACACTCAGACCTTTTTGCCTGCGGAATTGCGCGTAGCGGGGCTTATAACCGTACATTAACTCCATTTGGGTTTCAGAACGAACAACGCAATTATTGGGAAGCCAAAGACGTGTACAATACCATGTCGCCATTCATGAATGCAGAAAAGATGAAAACTCCGATGTTGTTGGTTCACGGTGAAGCCGATAATAATCCCGGTACTTTTACACTGCAAACAGAGCGCTATTTTCAAGCTTTAAAAGGTCTGGGAGCACCGGTTCGAATGGTACTTCTGCCTAAAGAAGCACACAGTTATGTGGCAAAGGAAAATCTGATGCATTTGCTTTGGGAACAAGATCAAATGTTTGAAAAATACCTGAAAAAGAAATAGAAATTTTGAAAAAAAGGATGAGAAGTTGAAATCTCATCCTTTTTTGTTTACCGGAACACTTAAATAATATTGCTCAAACTGTACAAATTATTGTTTACAATAAAATTTTCTCTATATTTGATAAAACTCATTATCAACTAAATAAAACAATTCTATATGGAAATACTTGGTATTATTGGTGGCTCCGAATTAATCGTAATTTTAACAATTGGCTTATTTTTTATTTTACTCCCGATAATTGCCGTTATCGACATTGTGAGAAGTAAATTTGAGGGAAATTTGCAAATTATCTGGATTATCGTTGTCGTCTTCTTTAATATAATTGGTTCCATATTGTATTTCCTGATAGGGAGAAACCAAAAGTTAAAGTAAAATAGGAGATTTTAAAGCAAGCAAAACCTGACATAATAATAAAATCATGTCAGGTTTACTTTTATTAAAAAATCTGCCAGATATCACTTGTAAACAACTTCTCTCAATAGTTTATCACCATATATTGTTCTAACTGCAACGCGGCTTTCCATCAGTTTTTTCATGTCGGCAGGAGGTAATACTTTTGCCTGAATGGCGTCCCATTTTTCATCGTTACCTTCCATACTGGCTAGATTTTTATATTCAACCATTAAAACTAAATTCCAATCATTGGGGCTAGATGCATTCCCCGCTAAAATTTTGTACGAAAGAATTAGCCCTTGCTTGATGCCTTCATCGTGAACGGCCTTCCATGAAGTTTTTAAACTGTTTAGGTAGGTTTCATCCTGACCCGGATTAACTTTAATAAACGACATTGTCCAAACAGTACCATCTTTATAAGAACGGTCTTGTGCAAAACTTTTGGTTCCAAACGAAATAATCAGGAACACAACCAATGAAAGAATCTTTGTTTTCATTTTGATGATAGTTTTAATGATTGTAATTAGTTATCGCCTTATTTACAGAGTAATGAAAAAATAGTTTCAATTTAGTCTAAATAATAATAAAATGAAGCATGGTGGCGCTTGGGTCGATGTTTCAATTTCTGGCATTCCCAAATCATTTCGTCCTTTTTTATTAGGAGATCATAACCGGAAAGTGAAATTTTGTTGGATGCAAATATGAAATCCTCAAAATTTAGTTTCTTTGAATGTAAAACCTAAATAAACCAAAATGAATAAACTCCATGTTTGCCTGTGTTTTCTGTTCTTTTTTGCTGCAATAGAATTTGGTTGGTCTCAGTCCTCAAATACCTTATGGTACAAGCAACCAGCACAATATTTTGAAGAATCGCTGGTGTTGGGAAACGGAAAAGTTGGCGCATCTGTTTTTGGTGGTGTGGCTACCGACCAAATCTACCTGAACGATATAACTTTATGGTCGGGTGGTCCGGTGAATGCCAATATGAATCCAGAAGCCTATAAAAATCTACCGGCAATCCGTGAAGCATTAAAAAACGAAGATTACAAATTGGCCGATCAACTTCAGCGAAAATTACAAGGCAAATTTTCCGAATCATATGCGCCGCTGGGAACCTTATTTCTCGACTTTAATCAGAAGGGCGAGCCACTGAACTATCGCCGTGAGTTGAATATTTCAGAGGCTGTGTCTCGGGTAAATTATGAAATTGATGGTGTGAAATATTCAAGAGAATATTTTATTTCTTATCCTGATCAGATTATGGTTATAAAACTGACTGCCAACAAAAAAGGAGCCTTGAATTTTGGCGTGCGGTTCAACAGTCAGTTGAAATATTCGGCCGCGATTACAGATAATGTTTTGCAGGTAAGCGGCAGGGCTCCTGCTCATGCCGAACCCAACTACCGGAACGTTCCGAATCCTGTGGTGTTCGACGACAATAAGGGCACCCGATTCTCGACTCTTGTAAAAATTAAAAGTGCTGACGGAAAAATCTCTGCCAATGAATTGTCCGTCCAACTTTCAGGAGGAACTGAAGCGTTGGTTTTTGTTTCAATAGCCACCAGTTTTAACGGGTTCGATAAAGATCCGGTTGCTGAGGGTAAAAATGCTGATTTAATAGCCAGCCAGCAGCTTCAGAAATCAGCTAATAAATCGTTTGAACAGCTTAAAAAAGATCATATCAACGATTTTCAGAAAT
>JAJZSZ010000363.1 GCA_021849365.1 Bacteroidota bacterium
TGGCCACAATCTGGGTCAACTCTTCGCCGGTTTCGGTGTGGAAATATTTGCCGTCTTTTTCTTCCACCAAATCGCTGGTCACTTTAGCTCCGGTTGCGGTTTGGTAGGCAAAAGCAAGGATCATTCCCTGGTTAAACAGTTTCTGGAATGGCTCCGAAGTGGAAACAATGCCCAAATCGAATAACACTTTGTGCCAGAAGCGGCTATATAATAAATGCAATACGGCATGCTCGGCACCACCTACGTAAAGGTCAACCGGCATCCAGTAGTTTTCCAATTTTTTATCGAAGATCGATTCGTCGTTTTTCGGGTCGATGTAACGCAGGTAATACCAGCACGAGCCAGCCCATTGCGGCATGGTGTTGGTTTCGCGCCGGCCTTTGCGTCCGTTCGCGTCGGTTACATACAACCAGTCAGTGGCATTGGCCAACGGTGATTCGCCGCCTTCGCCCGGTTCGTATTTTTCCATCTCCGGAAGTTCAACCGGAAGGTTTTCCTCCACCAGCGTAATTTCGCCATCTTCCCAGTGAATCACCGGAAATGGCTCGCCCCAGTAGCGCTGACGGCTGAACAACCAGTCGCGCAGTTTGAAGTTGGTGGTTGCTTTTCCGATTCCTTTTTCGCCCAGCCATTCCACCACTTTGGCGATGCCTTGTTTTTTGTTCAGGCCATTCAGGTCAAGACCGATTGCGGGATTGGCAGAGTTGATGTAAGCGCCGTCTTCAGTCCAGCAAGCTTCGCCAGCCAGCACTTTGGCGCGTGTTTCGTCGTCGGCACTCTTCGGATCGAGGATGCAGATGACCGGAATATTGAACTTTTGAGCGAACTCGAAGTCGCGGGTATCGTGCGCCGGAACAGCCATGATGGCGCCGGTTCCGTACCCCATCAACACATAGTCAGCCACCCAAATTGGGATGGGTTGACCGGTAATCGGGTTGATGGCATTGCGGCCGGTGAACACCCCGGTTTTATCTTTGGCCAGTTCGGTGCGGTCCAAATCCGATTTCAAAGAAGCAGCCTGAACGTAGGCATTCACTGCTTCGGCAAATTCAGGTGTCACCAAACTGTTCAGCATCGGATGTTCAGGAGAAATAACCATGTAAGTTGCTCCAAATAACGTATCCGGACGAGTGGTGTAAACACGCAGTTTCTCGTTCAAACCTTCAACCGCAAAATCAACTTCAGCACCTGAAGATTTGCCGATCCAGTTTTTCTGCATGTCTTTCACGCCTTCCGGCCAATCCAGACCATCCAAACCCTGAAGCAGACGTTCGGCGTAATGCGGAATGCGCAGCAACCATTGTTTCAGGTTTTTGCGGATCACCTGGTTGCCGCATTTCTCGTGTGAACCGTCAGTCAGCACTTCTTCGTTGGCACAAACGGTTTTGCACGACTGGCACCACCAAACCTGGGCGTTGTCGTAATACGCCAGACGCTTTTCGCTGATGTACTGATTGATGGCAGCATGTCCCTGAGCCTGAATGTCGGCAGGAATGGGCAGTTCGCTGATTGGGCGGCCTTTGCCGGTTTCAGCATCGAACCAGGTATTGTACAGTTTGGTGAAAATCCACTGAGTCCAGCGGAAATATTTCGGGTCGGTGGTATTGATTTCGCGGTCCCAGTCGTAGCTCAAACCCAGCGATTTGATCTGGCGGCGGAAATTGTCGCAGTTTTTGTTCGTGGTGATGGCCGGGTGCGTGCCGGTTTGAATGGCATACTGTTCGGCTGGCAAACCAAAAGCGTCCCAACCCATCGGGTGCAGCACGTTGAAACCTTTCATGCGTTTGTAACGGCAAATGATGTCGGTGGCGGTGTAGCCTTCGGGGTGACCCACATGCAAACCCGCTCCGGATGGATAAGGGAACATGTCGAGCACGTAATATTTTGGTTTCGAGAAGTCGTTTTCGGTTTTGAAGGTTTTGTTTTCCTCCCAGAATTGCTGCCATTTCGGCTCAATTTCCCAGAATTTGTATTCCATTTTTATGTGATTGATAAAGGTTCTTGATAATGAGCCGCAAAGATAATAAGAAAGTCGCAAGATGAAAGTGGATTTGTGAATGATTGCAGATCGGTGTTTGCTCAAGAACGTTTACTGATTCATAGGTTCAGTATCATTGGATCAGTAGGTAAAAAAGACAGGCAAATCTTAAACTTTTGAGAGGTAATGCTGTTCAAGCATCACACAATTAAATATATAAAGCTATGAAATACGTTGTAACAGGTTCATTGGGAAACATCAGCAGACCACTCGCTGAAAAGTTAGTTGCTGCCGGGCATGAAGTGATTGTAGTAAGTAGTAATTCAGGAAAGACGGGGCAAATTGAGGCATTGGGAGCAAAGGCCGCTATTGGTTCGGTTGAGGATGTCGCTTTTCTGACAAGTACATTCTTGGGAGCTGATGCCGTTTATACTATGGTGCCACCTAATTTTGGTGCGGCTAAATGGAAACAATACATTGGCGGAATAGGTGAAAATTATGCTGAAGCCATTCACGCGTCAGGAGTAAAACATGTGGTTAATCTTAGCAGTATTGGCGCTCACATGCCTGAAGGTTGTGGACCGGTAAGCGGCCTTTATTTTGTTGAAAAAGCTTTGAATGCGCTGGAATCAGTTAATGTTAAGCATTTGCGCCCCGGATTTTTTTATCCAAATTTTCTAAGTAATGCCGGCATGGCAAAACACATGGGCGTTATTGGCGGAAATTACGGAGAAGGAACATTGCTTACCCTGGTTTACCCGGGTGACATTGCAGAAGCTGCAGCCGAGGAATTGCTTAAGCTGAATTTCAGGGGAAAAAGCGTTCGGTATGTGATGAGCGATGAGAAAACGACCCATCAGGTGGCCGAAATCCTAGGGAAAGCCATTGGTAAACCTGACCTTCAGTGGGTAAATTTTAAAGATGAAGAAACGTTGGGTGGTATGATTCAGGCAGGTGTTCCCGAAGAGATAGCTAAAAATTTTGCTGAAATGGGTGGAGCGATACGCAGCGGTGAAATGATCTCGGACTATTTAAAAAATAAGCCTGCCGAGTTTGGCCGAACCAAGTTCGAAACTTGGGCACCAGTATTTGCTGCAGCTTATGCACAATACTGATTGAAACATCAGAAAACGAATTTTGAAGGCTGTTCCTGTACGGAATGGCCTTTGTTTTTTTACTGACTTTGATACAAACCCTAATAAATCGGTTCCATTATTCTATTTAGGTCATTCAAGCTGATTTTGTTGTCGTACAGACCTGCGAAGCCATATTTTTGTTGAAAAATATATAGCATAATGATTTCAAATACACTTACTGATCGTTTAAGCATGGTTGCCCCCTGTGGTATTGATTGTGGCATTTGTGAGTTGCACATGCTTACTAAGGATGATGAATTATACCAGAAAATGATTCAGCGCGGAATTCCTGCAGACAAACTCCCTTGTCCCGGCTGCCGCTCGGTGGAAGGGAATTGCCCTGTAAAACCAGCTGTTTGTGACACCTGGAAATGTGTTAAGGATAACGAACTTGAGTTTTGTTCGGCCTGCACCGATTTTCCGTGTAACCGTCTTCAGCCAGCTGCCGATCGGGCCGATGTGCTGCCTCATAACCTGAAAGTATTTAACCTGTGCCTGATTAACCAGATTGGCTTGAAAGCTTTTACCGAACGCTCCGCCGAAATCAAACTGAAATATTATAAGGGCAAAATTGTTGTTGGCAACGGACCTCAGTTGTAACGCGTGGCGAATCATTTTTAGTCATTAGCTTTAGGGCAGATTTAGCAGACAACTAATTATCCAAAATTCATGAACCCCAATATCCCATTTCAAACCATCAATTGGTCGAAAATCGAAAAAACAATTCATCCGGGAGAAACCGGGACTGCCTTTTGGCAAACTGTTCAGTTTTCCGGACTGAGAATCCGAATTGTGGAGTATTCAGCCGGTTACCTGGCCGATCACTGGTGCCGAAAAGGCCATATTGTACATTGTCTGGAAGGTGAATTCACCAGCGAATCGATTGATGGCAACCACTCGCAACTCACTCAGGGAATGACTTATGTCGTAACCGACGAATTAAGTTCGCATCGTTCGGTAACCAAATCCGGTGTGAAATTGTTAATTATCGACGGCGATTTCCTGAAATTTCAGGATGAAATTTGATTTTATGCACAACCCTGAATCATTGTCGACAGAACTTCTGGAAGCTTATTCTGAAGCCAACCTGAATAAAATTACGCGAAACCTGATTCGGCTTTATCGTGAGAAGGAGTTCGAAAAACTGAATATCATTTCAGGGATGCTCTCTGAATGGGTTGAAATCTCTATCGAATCGGATGGAAAGGGTTTTTCGAAGATCATCTCACTTTATCATCCAGACCGGGGCGAATTTTACCGAAATAAAATTGAGGAATCTATCCGGCAGAACGATTCTCAAACGCTCGAAAAATTCCGTCATATTTTTGTGATTCAGGATATTGAAGAAATTGCCGCCAACATCGAAAGTTACGAGGACATTGATTATCATCCCGAGTATGTTTGGGATGAAGGTTCGGCTGGGTTTGGTTTTCACCGGAACAACCGGAAAAAAGCACATACTCAGTCCCCAAAGCATTTTAGCGGTTACACCTTTTATGAAGCCATGCAAATCAGGCAATATGGTGATACAGATACCAGATTCCCGACATATTACCTCGAAGATATGGACGAGGTGGAGCTCTCGGAATCAGAAATTTCAGATTTGGA
>JAJZSZ010000364.1 GCA_021849365.1 Bacteroidota bacterium
CATCAGTAAAAAATCGGCCCCGGCATAAATCAGGTGCGACAACTTTTCGTTGTATCCAATGTACGAACAGTAGTTTCCACTGAATTCTTTTTCCTGATAAAGTAATGCCTGTTCAATATCCGGTTCGCCCGAGCCCAAAATAAGAATACTTTGCTCGTCGGGCCATGTTTTCATTACCTGATAAACAACATCGGGCAAAATGTCGGCGCCCTTCTCGCCCACCAGTCGCCCAATAAACGTGAACAATGGTTTCTCCGGATTCAAGCCAAACTGTTTACAAAGGGCTTCTTTATTGGCGGCTTTCCCTTCCGCTATGGTCTTGATGTCATACGTCTGCTCAAGCATGGGGTCAGTTTCAGGATTCCACACAACAGCATCAATCCCGTTCAGAATACCTACCGATTTGCCTCTTTCCTGACGTAACAACTCTTCCATTCCCTTCATCGAATGGCTTATCTCATCAAGATAACTGGTCGATACAGTCGTTACCCGCCATGCACATTTTATAGCTGACGCCAGTGGATTAATCAGGTTATGCCATTCAACCAGACCATTAAAATAGGAGTGAAACGGCGGTAGAAAATAGAGCTTATCAAAACCGAATTGCCCCTGATATTGACCATTATGAATGGTAAACACAGTTGGCACATGTTCGAATCGGCCATATTCGCGAACTTTCGACATCATAAAAGGAATAAAACCCGTATGTGAGTCGTGGCAATGAACAACATCAGGAAGAGTTTCACGGTGGTTTAACCAGTTCATTGTTGCAATCTGGAAGGTAATAAACCGTTCGGTATCATCATGATATGAATAAATATTCGGACGATCAAACAAACCAGGTATATCAATCATTCGCAGTTCAAACCCAAGTTTATTTTCAGTTAGCTCCAAAACATGAAACTGGTAATTCGTATGGCCAAGCCGGGCATGACCAGAGAATACTGTTCTGAATTCATTCTCGCTCCTGAATTTTCCGTGATAAAACGGCATAATTACCATAGCTGAATGACCCGCTAATGTTTGATATTTGGGCAAGGCGCCAACAACATCACCTAAGCCTCCGGCTTTTGCCGCAGGATAACATTCTGCACTGATGTGTATTATATCCATATGTGAAAACTTTTCGGAGTCTGGATGTCTTTGATAGACTCGTTTGATAAATTTAAAAAAAAATATCAATAACGATCGCTACAAGTTTTCAAACATGTCAAGGTTTTCGAACAAAATAAATCTGATTGTAAAAGAGATTATTGATATAAACTTAGACTCCGGAATTGCATTTAGCAAACGGATAACAATAATGATTACCGAACCGGGAATGCAGCAGCTAATTCTTCGAGAGAGAAAACAAGAATTCCAGTCCTCCCTCGGGTTTATTTCTGACCGATATTTGTCCCTTGTGGAGCAACACCGCATTTTTCACAATAGCCAGACCAAGCCCGGTACCCCCTGTTTCGCGCGAACGACCGTAATCAACCCTGTAAAAGCGTTCAAAAATGCGGGGCAGGTGCTCTTCCAAAATACCAACACCTGAATCGCTGTACTGGAAATAGTAAAACTTGTCGTCTTCCAGATATTTCCGGATTGAAATAGTTGTGTTATTACCCGCGTAATTAATCGAATTTTCAATCAGGTTCTGAAAAATTGAAAACAACAGCGATTCGTTCCCATGCACAACAACGTCTTTTCCAACATCAACTTTGCAATCCATGTTTTTGGCTTCGAGTCTGTGCCTAAGATTTTCTACAACATCAAATATGACTGGTTTAAGCACAAGCGATTTAAACTCGAACAAACCTCCGGCATCTTCAATATTGTTGAGCAACGAAATATCATTTAAAAGATCGGTAAGTCGCTCGGACTGCGCGAATGCTTTTTCAATAAAGTACTTCTTCTTCTCTTCCGGAATATTCGGATTGTTCAGGATTGTTTCCAGATATCCCTTTATCGACGCCAGCGGGGTTTTCAGTTCATGAGCAATGTTTGAAGTAAGCTGTTGTTTCAACAGTTTTTGCTTTTCAGGCTTGGTCACATCGCTGATCAGTACTTCAAAACTGCGATCAACAAAGATGATACACCTGATGTGAAAAAACTTTTCGCCCTTTTCAATGATATATTCAATATGAGGAAGCTCTTTAATTGGTGCATTAAAATCAGTTTCGCGGTATTGGTCAACAAATTCAAGTACTTTCTCAAATTCAGGAATGGTAAAAATATGCTCGGCCGAAATTGTCGACTTATCCGAAATCATATTTATAAACTGAATAAAATGACTGTTTGCCAATATCTTATGCTTTTCAGGAGAGAAAATAGAGATTCCCTCCTTCAGTACATGCAGGTGACCGTAAAGCTTTTCCTTTTCATTGGTCAGCTCATCTTTGGCTTTTTTCAGGTTATCGTAAATCTGAATGATCTGCCGGCGAATTACTCCAAGTTCATTGTCCTGAAAATTACTGTCCATTTTCGAGATATCCTCATTCTGACCAGCCTTCAGCGCAAAGTCTTTCAGCTTGATGATAAAATCGCTTAGCCGTCGGGTAGTGAAATAAAACAGAACCGACATCAAAACCAGCAAGAGAAAGATAAAGACCCAGAATATCCGCTCGGTTTTCAGAAAATTGACAATATCGACATTATACAGTGCGGCAGTTCGGACGAAATAACTATTGCAATTCTTGGCATAATAATAATACTTCTGATTGGTGGTGGTCGAAAGCCGGATGCTTGATCCCTTTCCCTGATGAATTGCCTTTTGCACCTCAGGCCGTTGCAAATGGTTTTCCAGGTGAACAACATCATCAACAAAGCTGTCGTAAACCACCTTTCCCGACAGATCGAGCACTGTAACCCGTGTATTCGTTATTGGCAGAAGGCTTTTTAAGGTATCGAGCGATTTGAAATCTCCCGTTTCGAAAACCTTTTTGTGCTCGATGTAACGGTGCGTAACTTCTGAGATATTATCGAGTGTGTTCTCGAGCTGGCCTGTTCGGTAATTTCGTTCACGATCGTACTGATAAACCAGCACCGCAACGCTGAATATCGAAAATACGATCAGAAAGTTGACCAATATTCGTTTCCGGAAGGTTTGTTTTACTACCACAGCTCAGAAAAGGTTTAGTTATAACTGAATTCAACTGACAAAGTCCAAAAGTTAGTTCTCGAAACAATATCCATACCCCGAGCGACCTTTGATGCAATTGCCGTATGCGCCAATTTTTTTCCGTAACCGGGCAATATTCACATCAACATTTCGCTCGGTAACAATCACATCATCGCTCCAAATCCGGTCCAGAATCTCTTGCCTGCTCAGGTATTTTCCTCTACTTGAAATCAGCATGTTCAGGATTTCGAATTCTTTACGTGTAAGTAATATATTCTGACTATCAATGGTCAGCGATTTCCGGTTCAGATCGAGCTCCATGGTGTCGATGGTGATAACCTTGGGTTTCACTTCAAGATTTTTCCCACGACGTAAAATAGCCCTGATTCGGGCAACCAGTTCCTTAATCGAAAATGGTTTGGTCATGTAGTCGTCGGCACCTACATTAAAACCGGTAAGCATATCGTTTTCAGTTTCGCGGGCTGTCAGAAAAATAATTGGTACCGCTAGTCCTTGCTCCTTCCTGATTTTGTCAGCCAGCTTAAACCCCGACATTCCGCCCATCATAACATCGAGCAGTAACAGGTCGAATTGTTCCAATGGTTTTGATAAAGCTTCCTCGCCCGAATAGGCTACATCAATATCAAATCCTTCGCTGGCCAGGTTAAACTGAAGAATTTCACATAAGTCCCTTTCATCGTCGACTACTAGAATTTTATACTCCTGATTCATACTATGCAGGTATTTTTTGCTTTAATAGTTCCTTTTATGCCTGATGTCTTTTCCCTCGAATGAATAGAACGAGGCTTCAGCAATATTGGCTGCATGATCGGCAATTCGTTCAATGGCCGCCGCAATTTCCTTAATGATAATAAAACTGAGCAACACATTCTTGTCTTCAGTCAACAGATCTGAGCGCTCTCCAACTTTTTTCAGCATCTTGTGGTTAAATTCATCCACAATCGTTTCAGTTTTGATGGTCCATTTGGCTAGCTCCATATCCTGATTGATAAACGATAACATAGACCTTCTGGACATGTCGACACTCAGGTCCATCATTTTCGACAGAAATGCTGAAAGGCCAGCATAAACCTCCTGATTTTCGACCTTGCGCATAAACTTAACGATACTTACGGCCAAATCGCCAATGCGCTCCAAACTGATTGTAATCCGGTAACAGGACATCAATTGGCGCACCTGCGATGCAACTGGCTGGTAAAGCGCAATAGCATTTATAACATCCTCGCTCAGCTTAACCTCAAGCTTATTAATTTTAGCTTCGTTCTCTTTCAGTTCGTCGTACTGCTCATCACTCAACCGAAGCTTACCCGAAGCAATCAGTTTTTCAACCACATCAAGCTGGTTGAGGACCATATTGGCAAGTTTCTCGTAATTTGAGATTATACTTTGAATTGCATCTTCCTTTTTCTGAGGCATATCAGTGCTTTTTTTATGTTCGAAATCAGGCAAATCTATCCGTGCTTTCGAAACACTCCCCTAAGATAATGAAATATAACCGAATGAAGTGTTCGAGATTCTATACTGAAAAGATAGAATTTACCGGAACAAAAATGCACTGATCGCATTACAACGTTGTTACAAACA
>JAJZSZ010000365.1 GCA_021849365.1 Bacteroidota bacterium
AGGTTTCTCCCCGGCAGTGAAGCCTTCCTTGTTCTTGGCTTTGGCCGATTGTGCCGCCATTTCAATGATCGATTCCGGAAGCCCGCTCAGGTCTTTTTCGTCGGTAATCAGCAATTCATAGGCATTGGTTTCGGCCAGTACGTTTTGCTGAAATTTCAGTCCGAGTTGCGATAATTCTTTGGTGATTTCGCGGTATTTGGCTTTGTCGGCTTCATTCAGGTTGGCCCCACTGCGCACAAAGCGGCGGAAGGTTTTTTCGAGCAAAGTGGTTTCTTCGGTGTTCAGAACCAACTCTTCTTTTTTTTCAAAAACTGATTTTACCCGGGCAAAAAGTTGTTCGTTTAGGTTGATGTCGTTGCTGAAATCCGATAGTTTTGGCGCGATATTTTGGGCAATTTCCTGCATTTCATCGCAGGTTTCGGCTGAGTTCAGGTTAAAGAAAATGTTCTGAATCCGGTTCAATCGATCGCCGGCCAGATCGAGTGCCACGATGGTATTTTTTAAATCAGGAGCAGCCGGATTATCGATGATGTCCTGAACTTCCCTGCGGGCTTCCTCAATGGCGGCATCGAATGCGGGAGCGTAATGTTCAATTTTGATAGAGCTGAACGGAGCAGTTTGATGCACTCTGTTAAATGGTTGTAAAAGTGGGTTTTCTGAGAGTATGTTTTCGTGTGTCATGTTCCGTTTTTAAGTTTTTAAACCGCAAAGTTTCGCGAAGATAAATCGCAGAGTTTCGCAAAGTTATTCCTGAAAATTATTAACTATTCTTTTAATTCCTTCTTTTAAACTTTTCACATTGAAGTTGATGAGTAATCCAAGTTTACAGCCTGATAGTTTCAGGTAGGTAATTACTTGGGCCATATGAACCTCGCTAAAAGCTTCAACTGACTTGATTTCAACAACCACTTTATTATTCACAAGTAAATCAAGTCGGTATCCGGCATCCAGTTTTACCGACTTATAAACCAATGGCAACGCCTTTTGTTTTTCAACAATCAAGCCATGCTGCTGAAGTTCATACGCCAGACATTCTTCGTAAGCACTTTCAAGCAACCCGGGGTTTAGTTCACTATGTACTGTAAATGCACATTGCAAAATGAGATGACTCAATTCATTTTCATTCATACTTTGTGAAACTTTGCGTTAGACATTGCGCAACTCTGCGGTTAAAAATCACTTCTTTTTCTTCTTTTCAACCGACCAACCAAACTTTCCGATTTTATCGCCCATTTTAAAATAATGACCATGCGAATAAATGATTGGATTCGATTTCTTCAGGCTGAAAGCACCGGTTTCAGGATCGATGTAGCGGTCGTCGGCAATTACATTCACCACATCCGAAATGAACATATCGTGCGTCCCCAATTCAATAATTTGCTTCACCTTGCATTCGATGCTGATGGGCGCTTCAGCCAGAATGGGCGCTTTTACGATGGTTGCCGGAGCCGGAGTGAGCTTCATTTCCTTCCACTTATTCACTTTGGCACCTGATTTTACTCCACACCAATCGGTAGCACGGGCCAGCTCTTCAGTAGTAAGGTTTATCACGAACTCTCCGGTGCGCTTGATGATTTCGTGTGAGTGCCGAGATTTGCGAACAGAAATGTAACACATGGGTGGATCGCTGCAAATAGTTCCGGTCCATGCAATGGTTATGAGGTTGTATTCTTCGGGAGTTTCTCCACAGGTAACCAATACCGCGGGAAGCGGGTAAATCATGGTTCCGGGTTTCCAGTTAACTTTTGCCATTGAATAGTGCTGAATTTGTTTCAGTACAAAAAAACAAAAAAATAAACCACAGATTACACCGATTTTCACAGAGAAAATAATCTGTGCGAATCAGAGTAAACTGTGGTCAATAATTTTCAGTCTTATTTCCAGCCGCCACCCAACGCGCGGTACAGGGTTACCAGCGCATTCAGTTGCTGTAACTGATCGCTCACGCTGTTTAACTGTGCCGATAGCAAGCTGGTTTGTGCATTCAAAACTTCGGTATAAGTTGCCGATCCGTAATTCAGCAATTCCTTAGTGTAGTCAACCGATTTGATCAGGGCATCGACCTGCTGTTTGCGCAAAGCCATTTTTTGCACCGACGATTCATACGACCCAAGCGTGTTGTGCACTTCTTGTCCTGCCTTCAGCAAAGTATTTCTAAAGCTGATCAAAGCTTCTTCCTGTTGGGCTTTGGTTACTTTCAACCGGGTTGAGTTGATTCGTTTATTGAATAACGGTTGGGCCAAACCACCAATAACGTTAGCTGCAAACGATGTAGGATCGAGCACTTTGTTGAGGTCGGCAGCAGCAAAGCCTGTAGAAGCTGTTAAGGTTAGCGCCGGGTAAAAATAAGCTCGGGCATTGTTGGTCATTTCAAAGGCGCTCATCACGGCAAATTCAGCCTGCATTACATCGGGGCGGTTATCGAGCAACTGAGCCGGAACACCTGTTTTCAGGATAGGCGACAAGGTTTGTTCTTCGATTTTTCCGCGATCAATGGGTCCGGGAGTGCGTCCCAACAAAAGGCAAAGTGCATTTTCAGCTTCACGTATTTGCTGTTCAAGATCTGGAATAGTTACTTCGGCGGCATAGCGTGCAGCTTCGGTTTGTACCACGGCAGCTCCGGTTACTTTACCGCTTTCTTTCAGTACCTTGAAAGTTTCAACCAAGTCGATGTTGTTTTTCACAGTTTGGCGGGTAATGGCCAGTTTGGCATCCAGCCCTGTAAGCGTGTAATACGCCGTGGCAATATTGGAAATCAGCCGGGTTTGAACGGCCTTTCTTCCGGCATCACTGGCTAGCAGGTTGGCATACGAAGCGCGTTTCGAGCTGCGTAGTTTTCCCCACACATCAATTTCCCAGCTGGCATCGGCCGAAAGCTGGTAGGTGTTCACTTCGCGCGGTCCGTTAGGATAAATTGACTCGGGATTGCGGGTATAAACGCTTTTCCCGTTGGCCGAAAGCGACGGTAATAAGGCTGCGCGGCTTTGTGAAAGATAAGCTTCAGCTTCAGCTACTTTCTGAATGGCAAGCTGCAAATCCGGATTGTTATCCAGTCCTTCCTGAATGAGTTTCTGCAGACGGCTTTCGGTGAAAAGTCCGCGCCACTGGAGATTGCCCAGGGTTGTCGTATCAGTAATTACAGTGTCGCCAAACAATTTGTCGGTCGAAACCATTCCGCGCTGGTAATGCCTTGGTGTGCTGCACGAAGCAATAATTGCGGCGATTCCTGCAATCAGTATGATATATTTTAATGAATTTGTTCTCATAATTCTCGTATTTCTAATTTCGTTAACCTTCATATTCTTCAGCTTCACCTTCCAGACAGTTCATTTCTGAAATTGGCTGTTTTTCCGGCTTGGTTATCTTTTCCTGAAGGGTTTGGAAAATTACGTACATCGCAGGAATGACCAGGATTCCGATCATGGTTCCGATTAACATACCACCAACAGCACCAACTCCGATTGAACGGTTTCCGTTGGCACCAACTCCTCCGCCAACAACAAGCGGGAACAAACCAACGATAAAGGCAAACGAAGTCATCAGGATTGGGCGTAAACGGGCCGTTGCACCTTCAATGGCCGATTGGATGATGCTCATTCCGCGGTGGCGTCGCTGCAATGCAAACTCAACAATCAGGATGGCATTTTTGGCAAGCAACCCGATGAGCATGATGAGCGAGATCTGAAGGTAAATGTTATTCTCAACTCCCATAATTTTAGCAAAGATGAACGAACCAGCAATCCCGATAGGTAACGAGAACAGGATTGAAAGCGGCAAAATAAAACTTTCGTACTGGGCAGCCAGAAGGAAGTAAACAAATACCACACTCAACATGAGAATCAGGATCGATTGGTTGCCTGATGCAATTTCTTCGCGGGTTAATCCGGAGAACTCATAACCATACCCCTGAGGCAGCGTTTGTTCGGCGACTTCCTGCACTGCTTTAATGGCATCTCCGGTGCTGTATCCAAAATTTGGTGCACCGGTTACCGAAATGGCTGTGTACATGTTGAAACGTGAAATACTTTCTGGACCGTAAACTCTTTTTATCGTGATGAACTCGGTAATCGGAGCCATATCGCCCGTTGAAGTCCGCACAAACATGTTATTCAGACTTTCAGGATTTCCTCTGTAACTGGGGTCAGATTGAACCATGATACGATATTGTTTCCCGAAGCGGTTAAAGTCGGAAGCATAGTAACCTCCAATGTAACCTTGCATGGCCGACAGTACCGAGCTTACCGTAATGCCCGATTGCTTACATCGAGCAACGTTTACATCGATCTGGTACTGCGGAAAGTTGGTGTTGAAGGAGGTCATGGCATACTGAATTTCGGGCCGCTTTGAAAGTGCTGCCAGAAACTCACGAGCATTTTGTTCAAACACTTTGATGTCACCTCCGGTTTTGTCTTCCAGTTTCAGGTCGAAACCGTTGGTCATACTGAATCCCGGGACCATGGGTGGCGAAACAATAACGATTCGGGCATCGCGGATACCAGATGTAGCCGCATATATTTTGTTGATTACGCTGTTTTGGTCCTGTCCCTTTTCTTTTCGGTCCTTGAACGGTTTCAATGCACAAATCAACATTCCGTATGAACTTCCGTTTCCACTGATCATAGAGTTCCCAACTACTGCCGATCGTCCGTCCATTTCAGGAATTCCGGCAACAATACTGTCA
>JAJZSZ010000366.1 GCA_021849365.1 Bacteroidota bacterium
CCCGGTTCTCTGAATCATTGTTCCAAATCTTCACCAGTATCACCATTTGGGCGATGCCATCAACGAAACCGACAATCTTCCATACAATCCAAACCTGAAACCATACGAATCGGATGGCTTGTCTAGCGGAACTTTGGACGATCGCTGGGCTTTTACCAATCGCATGACTTTCCTCGATTATCAGACGGCAGCCACTTTGGCTGAAGCCAGCCGTGTGCTTCGGGGATACAATGATGATCTTGCCGACAGGAGTCTGGCATGTGCCAAAAAGCTTTTGGAAGAGGCCGATGCGGCAACATTGAATCCGAACAAAAACGAAGATCCATTCATGAAAGTGATGGGCAAAGGATCAGATGTAAATACTGTTCTTCAGTTATACATTACCACAAAAGAGAAAAAATACGCTAACCGTTTTCTGGATCAAATTTGGCCAACGCTCGACCGAATGATTGAATCAACCGGAAGATTTTCCGGGTTTTTCGCAGCTTTTGGCGGCCGGAGCGGATTTAATCAGGCACTTATTGCAATCCCTTACATGGATGCGGCTTATAAAGAAAAACTGAAAGGCTATGTGCTGAAATACAAGGAAATAATCGACAATAGTGTGAAGGGCAATCCATACGGAGTACCGGTAATTACCAGTGGCTGGGGAGGAAGTTCTCAGGCCATAAACTGGTCGATTACCAATTACTTTGTGCACAAAGCATTTCCTGAAATAATTGATGCCGAATATGTTTATAAAGGACTGAATTATGTGTTGGGTTGCCATCCGTATTCCAATTTATCTTTTGTTAGTTCGGTTGGAACCCGTTCTAAAAAAATGGCTTATGGAAATACCCGCGCCGACTTTACCGCAATTCCCGGAGGTGTAGTTCCCGGACTGATTTTACTAAAACCAGATTACCTCGAAAATAAAGACGACTGGCCATTCTTCTGGGGCGAAAATGAATGCATCATCGATGGCGGTGCCTGGTATGTTTTCCTGGCGAACGCGGTGAATGAGCTTCAGAAAGAATTGAAATAACTGTTAAACGAATAAAAATGAATATTTATAAAACATTGATATTGAGTTTCGCAGCGTTGGGATTCACCAGCCTGTCGGCTCAAAATCCCATCGTTCGAAATCAATTTTCTGCCGACCCAACGGCAAGAGTTTTCAATGGAAAAGTCTATGTTTTTCCATCGCACGATATTCCCACTCCTGAAGGAAAAGGTTTGAGAAAAGACTGGTTCTGCATGGCCGATTACCATGTGTTTTCTTCTGAAAACCTGACTGACTGGACCGATCATGGTATGATTGTCAGCCAGAACAAAGTTGCGTGGGTCGATTCAGCTTCGTACAGCATGTGGGCTCCCGATTGCATTGAACGCAACGGCAAGTATTACTTCTATTTTCCGGCCAACAAAAACGTGGCCGATGCCAACGGAAGAAAGGGTTTTGGTGTTGGAGTTGCCGTTGCCGATAAACCTGAAGGGCCATATGTTCCGCTTTCCGAGCCAATCAAAGGGGTGAATGGCATTGATCCGAATGTGTTTATCGACAAAGACGGACAAGCTTATTTGTATTGGGCGATGGGAAATATAATGGTTGCAAAACTGAAGGATAACATGACAGAGTTGGCTTCGGAGCCACAGATTATCGCGAATCTTCCTCAGAAAGGTTTGAAAGAAGGTCCGTTTTTGTTTGAGCGCAAAGGCATTTATTACCTCACTATTCCACACGTTGAAAACAAAATCGAGCGGCTTGAATATGCCATTGGCGATAATCCGATGGGTCCTTTCAAAATGGCAGGAGTGGTGATGGACGAATCGCCGGTCAACTGTTGGACCAATCATCAATCGTT
The DNA here is from genome assembly GCA_021849365.1 of Bacteroidota bacterium. Taxonomy (GTDB): domain Bacteria; phylum Bacteroidota; class Bacteroidia; order Bacteroidales; family Prolixibacteraceae; genus Aquipluma. The sequence continues at coordinate 1,845 of JAJZSZ010000366.1, forward strand.
TGTGGAGTACAAAGGACAATGGTATTTGTTCTACCATCACAACGACTATTCTCCAACGTTCGACAAAAACAGGTCGATTAGGGTTGACAGTTTATCTTTCAATGCGGATGGAACAATCCGGAAAGTAACACCTACTTTGCGTGGGGTAGGAGTGAGTTCAGCCACCAACAAAATTGAAATTGACAGATACAGTAGCAAAAGCGAAACCGGGTCGTCAATTGCGTTACTCGATTCGGTAAACACATTTAACGGCTGGAAAACTATACTTAACGACAAAAATGCCTGGGTTCAGTACAACACCGTTGATTTCGGGAAGCAAAGACTGAAAACCGTTCAATTGAGGGCTTTATCAGAAAAAGGTGCTACCTTGGAAATCCGTCTGGATAAAGTTAACGGGCCCTTGGTTGCAGAGATCAAAGTTCCTAAAAGTGCCGACTGGAATACAGTTGAAGCTAAAGTGTCCAAATTTCAGGCTGGAATTCACAACTTGATTGTGGTGCTAAAGGATTCTCCGGTTGAAATCGATTGGGTACAGTTCCAGTAGATTATCAGGAATAATCATTCATCCTATAACGGAAAGTAATTATCAAAAAATAAAACAAAAAATTATGAGTGGTACTTCTCAAAAATTATCTGTGATCGAAAAAATTGGCTATAGCCTGGGTGACCTGGCGGCCAATTTGGTATTTCAGACTTTGGTAACTTATCTGGCTTTCTTTTACACCGACATTTACGGGCTCAAAAATAACGATGCCTCGCTGATCATGTTGGTATTTGGGTTAACAGCAGCCTTTGTTTTTAACCCCATCGTGGGCGCATTGGCCGACCGAACTAAGTCGAAATGGGGGAAATTCCGTCCGTGGATTTTATTTACCTCCATTCCGCTGGGTATTGCGGCTTTGCTGGCTTTTTCAACGCCCGACTTTGCCTATAAAGGGAAAGTGATTTATGCGGCCATAACTTATTCGTTGTTACTGCTTTTGTATGCATCGAGCAACCTTCCGTATTCGTCGCTCAGTGGTGTAATTACCGGCGACATGTCGGAACGCAACAGCTTATCGTCGTACCGGTTTACGGCGGTCATGTTTGCCCAGTTCTTTGTTCAGGCTTTTATGTTGCCTATCATTCTGTATGTCGGCAAAGGCAACAAAGCTGCCGGAATGGAAACGGTAATGACCTGGCTGGCCATAACCGGAACACTATTGCTGGTTATTACGTTCCTGACAACAAAGGAGCGGATTGTTCCGACAGAAGAACAAAAATCGAGCGTAAAAGAAGATTTAAAAGACCTCTCTCAAAACAAACCCTGGATTATCATGCTGGTAATGACCATCCTGATTTTTATTACCCTGGCTATGAAAGGCGGTTCTTACGTGTATTATTTCAATTACTACGTCGATAAGGCTTCGCTGGAGAATTTTCTGCACCCTATCATTTCATTCCTGAATTCAATCGGACTTAACTTTTTTGGCAACGATCTGGCCTCTGCCGGTTTCGGACTTTTTAATGCCGCCGGAATTATTTTTTCAATGGTGGGAATTGCCATTTCCTCCAGGTTTGCCAACAGATTTGGGAAGCGCGATGTGTTCCAGCTAACCCTGTTTATTTCAACCCTGTTCATCCTCTCATTTTTGTTTTATTCGCCGAAAAGCGTTGGCATGATGTACCTCGCGCAAATGTTGCACATGTTTTTCTATGGCATCACTACCCCAATTCTTTGGGCGATGATTGCCGATGTGGCCGACTATTCGGAATGGAAAACAAACCGCCGGGCAACTGCTATTATTTTCTCGGCAATGATGGTTGGTCTTAAAGCCGGACTTTCGATTGGCGGAGCTTTGCTAACCTGGATTTTAGGTATGTACGGCTACATTGCTAAAGAAAGTGCAGTGGCCGGACAGGAAATTGTTCAACCTGAATCAGTGGCAAGTGGAGCACGGTTGTTGGTGAGTTTGTACCCATCAATTCCTTTCCTGATTGGAGTTGGCCTGCTTTTCTTCTATGTAATCGACAAGAAAATGGAAGTGAAAATTGAGGGCGAATTGAATGAACGCCGAAAAGAAAACTCATAAAACTAATCAAATATGAAGACCGAAATTTTATCAGTAATAATGGCTTTTGTTTTGCTAACATCTCTGCAAACAAAAGCTCAGAAAACATTAGGCGAAGCCACCAAAGGCAAATTTTTGTTCGGCGTAGCCGTCAATATGCAGCAGGTTAACGGAGTCAATCCCGTTGAAACGGAACTGATCGCCAAAGAATTTAGTGCCATTGTTCCCGAAAACTGCATGAAACCGCAGCCTATTCATCCGGAAGAAGACCGCTACAACTGGGAAGACGCCGATAAGTTTGTCGCTTTTGGTGAAAATAATAAGCAGACAGTAACCGGCCATTGCCTGATTTGGCATTCGCAAATTGGCAGATGGTTTTTCCTCGATGCTGAAGGGAAAGATGTATCTCCTGAAGTATTGAAAGAGCGGATGCACCAACATATTTCTACTGTTGTTGGCCGCTACAAAGGTCGCATAAAAGGCTGGGATGTGGTAAACGAAGCGTTTGAAGATAACGGCACCTACCGAAACAGCAAATTCTTTCAAATTTTGGGCAAAGACTTCATTAAATATGCCTTCCAGTTTGCGCACGAAGCCGATCCGAATGCCGAATTGTACTACAACGATTACAATGTGGAAACACCTGCCAAATGTGATGCTATCGTTCAATTGGTGAAAGAGCTAAAAGCTGCCGGTTGTCGGATTGATGCCGTAGGTTCACAGGCGCACATGCATATGAATTCGCCTACACTCGAAGCCACAGAAGCTAGTCTGAAAAAATTGA
>JAJZSZ010000025.1 GCA_021849365.1 Bacteroidota bacterium
CAAGCCGCTGCTGATTGGCGGTCGCTGCCTGGTGCGCGCACCGTTTCACACCGAATACGAGCCGGCCGAATTCGAGCTGGTGATTGAGCCTAAAATGGCTTTCGGCACCGGAAACCACGAAACCACTACCCTCGTGGCCGAACAGATTCTGAACATGGATTTATCAGGAAAAACCGTTCTGGACATGGGCTGCGGCACGGGCATATTGGGCATGCTGGCCTCGATGAAAGGCGCCCAAAGCGTGGTGGCTATTGATATCGACAGCTGGTCGTACGAAAGCACGATGGAGAATGCAAAACTCAATAATATTACTAACCTGGAAGCCCGTCATGGCGATGCCGGTTTACTGGGAGGCGAATCGTTCGAAATCATCTTTGCTAACATCCATAAAAATGTGATTGTGGGCGATCTGCCGGTTTACGAAAGTGTGCTTCAGTCGGGCGGAAACATTTACCTGAGCGGTTTCTATACGCACGACATGCCCGATGTGAAAGCCAAAGCCGAATCGCTGGGCCTCGTCGAAACCGGGTTTCAGGAAAAGAACAACTGGGTGGTGTATGGATTTAGGAAAAAGTGAATTGAAGATTTGAGGATACAGAAAAATGGTTTTATGGCTGAATGGTTTTATGGCTGATGTGCTAAATGGTTAAATGGCTATTAAAACAATAACAATTAAACCATTCAACAATTTAACCATCTAGCGAACCCGCAACTCGTAACATTTCATTGCACTTTAGGCACTTCAAACTTAACTGGTAACTAACGAACAACATGGACCAAATAGTAAAATACTTTACCGACAACTTCGATCAGCCGTTTGTGAATGGCATGAAAAAAGAGGTTGCCGGATTGATAAACGCACTGAGCCGCGAGGAGATTGGCGAACTGCGGTACCGCCTGTTTAACGAGGCGCGACGGCTGGAGGTAACCAAAGGCGGACAGCAGGCGTTGTTCTGGCTGCAGAATTGTTTCGACCTGATCGGGCAATATAAATTCAGCATGCACAAGGTGTATTTCAGTCCGGGTACCGATATCCTTGAATCCATTTCAGGATTGCTGAAGCAGGCCAAAGAATCGCTCGATATCTGCGTGTTTACCATCACCGACGAGCGTTTGGCCAACGACATTATGCATTGCCACCAAAAAGGAGTTCGGGTGCGCATCATCACCGACGACAACAAAATGTTCGATCACGGCTCGGCCATCAAGGGATTTAAAAATGCCGGAATACAAGTAAAGATTGATCATTCGCGTTACCACATGCACCACAAATTCGGGATCATTGATTCGCGCATTGTGTTCACCGGAAGCTTCAACTGGACGTACACGGCCACCAATCACAACCAGGAAAACCTGCTGGTAACCACCAATTACGACATCAACAAACAATACAAAGAACAATTTGATTTGCTCTGGAACCAAATGTTTAAATTATAGGCCGGGCCCTAAACGAAGAAAGGCTGTCTCAAAAGCCAATTGTTCAGATTTTCTCCTTTTAGTTTGTAAGCAGATATTTATTTTACCCCTCCAACCTCCCCTAAAGGGGCGGCTTTAGAGTCCCCTTCAGGGGATTTAGGGGTCTCGGCTATACCGTGACTTACAAATTATAAGTTTTTGAAAATCAAGAACTGCTTTTAAGACAGCCTCCTGTTTTATAACGTTGTTGTTCTAACTATTTAACCTGCAATTCGCCGTTTTCGGCAGCCTTCACCAAATCGGCATTGGCAATTACAATTACTTCAACACGACGGTTAAGCGCACGGTTTTCGGCAGTCGAATTGTCAACTTTAGGTTGAGATTCGCCAAAACCTTTTACAGTAAACCTCGAGGCAGCAACCTTTTCACCAATCAGGTAATTCGATACGCTCTGCGCTCTTTTTTCTGATAGCTTCTGGTTCAGTTCGTCAGAACCGGTATTGTCGGTATGGCCGTTGATCAGCAAATTGGTATCCGGATACTTGTTCAAAACTTCGGAGAATTTCTTAAGTTCTTCCTTCGATTTGGCACTTAAATCGCTCGAATTCAAGGCAAACAACAAACCTGAGTCGAACGTAACCAAAATACCTTCGCCAACGCGTTCAATCTTGGCAGCGTCCATCTTGGCTTCCATTTCCTTGGCTTGCTTGTCCATGTATTTACCAATAGCAGCGCCACCGGCACCACCAACAGCAGCACCAATTACTGCACCTGCAGCTGTGTTTCCGGCAAGCTTACCAATTCCGGCTCCCAGTAAAGCACCCGCTCCTACTCCAATGGCAGCTCCTTTACCCGTGTTGCTCATGGTTTTGCAGCCTGTCGATAAAAAACTGGCAATTAAAACCAAAGCCAACAACTTAAAGAATCTCATTTTTAACATTGAATTTGTTTCCATTTCTTTTGAATTTTCAGTTAACAATGTAACACAAAATTACGCGAATAGTTCCGGAAAAGAAAAGCAAACAGAAGGCAAATTCCTTGCTGTGCCTGTAAATTAACATTGCATAATTAATGTTTCTTAAGCAGCTCAAGCATCTTTATATCGAGCTTGTGCCCATACCAGTCGGCGTACTCTATATCTTTTCTTCCTGAATCCAAAACACCAAAATCGCCACGGAAATTCCAGAGGGCATAGCCAATTCCGTTTTCAGTTAACACATCGAGCACATCGCCAAACCAGGCAAGGAAAACCTCGTGAGGTGTTTCGCGCCAGCAGCCACATTCGCCGCAATGAACACCAACTCCTTGTTTCACCAGCTCAATCCAGGGCTTGTACAATTCTTCCAGATTCTTCCGGCTGAACGATTTTCCGTCGATAACTCCGGGCCATACAGGCATCGGGGCATCATCCGGATTTTTATACACCCAGGGCGCCCGGTAATGCGAGACGTAATGCGGAAAATATCCACGGCAGCTTTGAGCAATATTCAGGTCAGTAATCTCCGGAATAACGGAAGCACCCACATCATTACCATCGGCAATGACCATATGATTTGGATTCGATTTCCGGATGGCCTGCGAGGCAGCCAGTGCAACTTTGCGATACACGGCGCCCGGAATGGTGGTACGCGAACCAAACTGATCGTTCATATCGTCGCGCCAGCTGGGCTCGTTCACCAGGTCGAAACTGATCTTTTTTGAAGATACATTGGCAAAGCGTTTTCCCCACATTTCCCAATGATAGCAAAACGCATCGAGTGCTTCCTGATCTTTCCACAGGTTGTAAGGTTCGTTAAAACCGGCATTCACGCAATAACCGGGAGCACGGTGCAGGTTGATGCTCACGTGCAAACCGGCTTCCTGTGCCTGAAAAACCAGTTCCTGAAGTTCATCGACCACTTTGTTGTTGATGTTCAAAACATCGGCAGGAGTGACATTTTTCTGCGGATCGAAATTGATGTAACGCGGATATGCAATGGGTAAACGAACAAAATCGAAACCCCAGTCGGCTATCCATTTCAAATCGTCTTTGGTTGTTTTCGATTGGTCGTTGTTTTTTGGAGGAAATGCCCCAAAATAATCGAGTAAATTAAAGCCACGCCAGCGCGGAATACTGTTTTTTACTGAAGGAACCAATGAAGATCCGAGGGCGAAATTTCCGGCCAAAGCTGTTGCTGCCGTTGCCAAACTGGTTGTTTTGATAAAAATACGGCGATCGATGTGTTTATTTTCCATAGTTTAATTTGAGTTGGTTTAGTGTAGCTAAGTTATTGTTATTTCAACAACATAAAAATTCATTTTTTTCAGGAAATAACAGAATCAGGCAATTGCCTCGTTATCGTTTCAAAATGTATATTTGTCGCACCAATTGCAACCGATTGCATTGGTGTTCTAATCATTCATTTCAATAAAAAAAACTCATGATTCTCGATAAACTTGAAAACGCGCACCTGTACGCTGGCCTTAGCGAAAACCTGAAAAAAGGCTTTGATTTTCTGAAAAATGCAGATCTGGCCAACACCGAAACCGGCAAACACGAAATTGACGGTGCCAATGTTTTTGCGCTGGTAAGCGAATACGAAAGCAAAGCGCATGTGGACTGCCGTTTGGAAGCTCACCAGACTTATGCCGACATTCAGTATATTGTTTCGGGACGCGAAGCGATTGGATATACACCGTTGAGTGATCAGACTGTTACTGCGGCCTACAATCCGGATAAAGACATCGTTTTCTTCGCCGGAGAAACCACCCAGTTAATGGTTGAAGCCGGTATGTTTGCCGTTTTCTTTCCACAGGATGTGCACCGCCCCTGCATGCAGATTGACGGTCCGGAGAAAGTGAAGAAGGTAGTTGTAAAGGTGAAAATCTAAGATCAAATATCCTGTAGAGACGCACAATTGTGCGTCTCTACAATTTTATTGAAACATCAATTCGGAATAAAAGCCACTTCGGCAAAGGTTCGCCTGATTCCGGAAGTGTATTTGTATTTGGGGAACCCAAAAATAACCACGATTCCTGATGGCGCTTTAAGCGGAAGATTCCATTTCTTCTTGAGGTCTTTCGCTCCGTACCTGATCATTGGGTGAATACTCCCGATCATACACGAACCCAGCCCAAGGCTTTCGGCGGCCAGCATAGCGTACGTTGCCGGAATATACGGATCGGCAGGATCGGAATACGGAGAAGACGTGAAATACATGGCCAGTGGCGCATCGTACAGCAAATAATTTTCCTGCTTATTTTTCGATTCAGCAAAAAACTTCAATAGCGGCTGGGCAAAACTCTTGATCAATTTGTAGGATTCCTTTCCTGTCAACCGCCACAATCCAATCATGGGTGGCGAAAACAGGTATCTGATTTTATCGAAATAGTTAAGCACGTCGAATGAAAACTCGCGAACTTTTCCTTTTCCTTTTATGACCACCAGGTGAACATCCGATGGCGGCAATCCCATAGGTGCAGAAACAGCGGCTTCTATAATCTTATCAATCAGTTCTTCGTCAATTTCCTTGTCTTTAAAATCGCGGATACTACGTCGGCCAACCATCAGGTTTTTGAGTTGACCGTAACTGGGTTTGTCTTTCATATCCGTCAGGTCAATCTTATCGGCAGGCGACATTTCACGACCCGAAACGGTTATTGCACCAGTTGGACATACCGCCATGCACTGTCCGCATGCCATGCATCCGAACAAAGGTTGAGTTCCTACAACAGGCAGGTGATCATCCATAATCAGGGAAAAGTCTTTACAAACTTTCACACAAAGTCCGCACGAGTTGCAGCGGTCGTATGCAATACTGATCCGGCCATTTTCGTCGGTTCTGCTGGTTATAATTGCCATGGCTTGATTTTTTTATAAATTTAAACAGTTTTTCATAAACAACCTAAACAACTATAATTACACTCATGAATTCCATTGCAGTTAATCTGAGAATCACCATTTTCCTTTGTCTGGCAAGTTTATACAGCTTCGCGCAGGAACGGTATAAAGATGAAATTACCGATTCGGCCCGGGTTGAAACCTACACGTATGCTTATAAAGACGGAAAATCGCTCGACCTGGATGTGTACTTTCCGATGAACGATAACCAGACCAACCGCCCGCTGATATTTTATGTACACGGAGGCGGATTTTCAGGAGGAAAGCGAAATGATCCGGGAATACAGGTGTTTTGCAAGAAACTGGCGAAGCACGGCTATGTGGTTTCGTCCATTACCTACCGGCTTACCCGGCAAGGAACCGCAACTGAATTTGGCTGCGACTGTCCTGCCGTTGATAAGCTTAATACGTTCAACAAAGCAGTGGAAGACCTTCAGGACGCCACCTTTTTCATGATCAAAAACCGCGAGAAAATGGGTATCGATCCGCAGCGGATTATTCTTTCAGGAAGTAGTGCGGGTGCCGAGACCGTGCTGAATACAGCTTACCAGCCACCCTATTGCTATGGTCTCGACAGTGGTCCGGTTTCATATGCGGGCGTTATCTCCATGGCAGGTGCTATCCCTGACACATCGCGTATTTTCAAGGAATCTGCAGTTCCGTCGTTGCTTTTCCACGGAACATGCGACAACCTCGTGCCTTATGCCACTGCGCCACACCGACATTGTACGAAAGAGCAAGCCGGGTATCTGGTTATTCATGGCGGATATACCATTGCCGAAAAGCTCAAAAAACTGGGAACTCCTTACTGGCTCTATACCTACTGTAATGCTTCACACGAAATTGCAGGCAAGCCAATGACCGCGAATTTCGACGAGATTATCGATTTCTGTTATTCGTATGTGATAGAAAAAGGTACCGAGCAACGAACAACTGTAATAAAGACCGACAATAAATCCTGTGAATATCAATCTTTTAATTTTTGTACTGAATGAAACGACTAATCTTTATTACCTTAATTCTTGTGAGCAATCTGATTTCGGCACAAAACATACGTATTATCACTTATAACATCCGGTACAATAATCCGGGCGACGGAATCAATGCCTGGCCAAACCGAAGCCAGCAGGTAGCGGCTTTGCTCGAGTTCCATCAGGCTGATATTTTTGGTCTGCAGGAAGCCCTGATCGGACAAATTCAAGACATCAACAAGCAATTGCCCCACATGAAATGGGTAGGTGTTGGACGCGACGACGGTAAAGAAGCCGGCGAGTTCTCCCCTCTTTTCTACAATTCGAAGAAATTCAAAGCCTTGAAAAGTGGCTGGTTCTGGCTTTCGCAGACTCCCGAAAAACCGGGTTTAGGCTGGGATGCCGCCTGCAACCGTATCTGCACCTGGCTTTTGCTCGAAGCCGACAAAAAAGACCAGCAGTTCATGGTGTTCAACACCCATTTCGATCACCAGGGGACGAAGGCCCGGACGGAATCGGCGAAACTCATTCTTCAGAAAATCAAAGAATTAAATCGCGATAATTTGCCGGTTATACTTACCGGCGATTTTAACCTGACACCGGAACAGGAACCTATTTCGGTTATTACCAAAGAATTAAAAGATTCGCGTTCCATTTCAAAGGATGCGCCTTATGGACCTGCCGGAACATTCAACGGATTTAAATTCGACAGCCCGCTGAAAGAGCGCATCGACTATGTATTTGTAAACAACCTGGTAGAAGTAAAACAGTACGGAGTGCTCTCCGACTCGAAAGACCAGCGTTACCCATCAGACCATTTACCTGTTTTTGTAAACTTTGAACTGAGAAAAGAAAAGAAATAGCGTATATATTTTGAACAAAGCCCGGGAAAATCTGCTTTCATAATGCATGGAAGCAGATTTTTTTATTGTCGGCCAGGGCTTGGCCGGAACCCTTCTCGCATTTGAACTGATCAGTCAAAAGAAAAAGGTGATTGTATTCGACGACCCTCAGAATACAAAAGCTTCGGACGTAGCTGCCGGACTGATTAACCCTGTTGTATTTCGTCGGATGACCAAAACGGCCCTGCTCGATGTTGCATTTTCTCAGATGGAATCAACCTACCAGCAACTGGAAGATTTACTTGGCGAAAAATTCTATTTTCCGGGGCAAATTTTGAAATTACTAAACGAAGAGAGTGATTTATTGTGGAGAAATAAAGTCTTCGCAAATCAATTAACCGACTATATTTCACCAAATCCGATTCAGCCTGATCAATTTGAAGTATTAAAAAGTACTTATAGTATCGGTTTAATTAATAAATCAGGTCGAATTGACTTACAAAATCTTATTTGCTCATTTAGAAAATTCCTTATTGAGCGAAATTTAATCTACTTCGAACCATTCGACTACGAAAAAGTAGCAATTAGCACTGAATATGTTTATTACAAGGGGCATTCAGCACAAAAAATAATCTTTTGTGAAGGAGCTGCGGCTTCAAAAAATCCTTTTTTCAGCAAAATTCAGTTCAAACATTCGAAAGGTGAGGTCCTGGACGTGACGTTGCCAAATGTAAATATTAATGAAACTGTAACCGACGAGGTATTTCTTATGCCCATGGGAAACGACCTTTTTAAAGTAGGTGCAACCTATTCCTGGGAGATTCAGAATTGTAAAACAACAGAAATTGGCCGATCGGAACTTTTAGAAAAACTCAAAAGAATCACTTCAGTTAAACCAATAGTATTAAATCAGTTGGCCGGAATTCGACCAACGGCTCACGACCGCAAACCGGTAGTTGGCCTGTTATCCCATTGCCCTCAAATCGGTATTTTAAATGGACTTGGATCAAAAGGAGCTTTACTTGCCCCGTATTGTGCCCGATTATTAAGCGATGTATTAACAGGAAATACCACCAATATTCCTGGCGATATTAATGTAACCCGATATTTCAAAAGCATTTGAAAACTTTAGTTATCGTAGTCAGGTTTACACTTCATAACATTATCTATTTTTCATACTTTTGGAAATACGAACCAACAACATCCTTAGGTAATGAAACGACTATTCTTCCCGATTTTCTTCCTCCTACTTTCTTTTTTAGTTCAAGGTCAACAAACCGAAATACTTTATTTGTCAGGTACCGGAAGCGATAAGACCGTTGACTGGGACTTTTTCTGTACTGCCGGTCAAAATTCAGGGAAGTGGACAAAGATACCTGTTCCATCCAACTGGGAACTTCAGGGATTTGGTACATACAACTATGGCCAGGACAAAGACGAAGTACGTGGAAAAGAAATGGGATTGTACAAATACGAATTCCAGGTTCCGAAGGAATGGAAAAATAAACAGGTAAACATTGTTTTCGACGGATCGATGACTGATACCAAGGTTAAAATCAACGGAGTATCTGCCGGAAAGATGCACCAGGGAAGCTTTTACCGTTTCAGGTACGACGTCACCAATTTGCTGAAATTTGGCAAGGAAAATCTGCTTGAAGTGTCGGTTGCCAAGCATTCGGAAAACGAAGGGGTTAACGAAGCTGAACGGAGATGCGATTTTTGGATATTCGGCGGTATTTTCCGTCCTGTATTCCTGGAGGCAAAACCGCACATCAGTATCGATCGGGTTGCCCTCGATGCCAAAGCCGATGGTTCTTTTCAGATGGATGTTTTTCTGAATAATCCGAAAGAACGCATGGAACTAAAGGCCCAAATCAAAACACTCTCGGGCGAACCAGTCAGCTCACCATTCTCGGTAATTCTCGAAAAAGATCAGGTTCTGGCCCATTTGCAGACTTTTGCCGAAAACATTAAAGCCTGGACACCCGAATCGCCCAACCGATATATGGTCGACATTCAGCTTATCGACTATCTGGATGTCGTTCACGAAGTGAATCAGAAATTCGGGTTTCGCACTGTTGAAATCCGCGAGAGCGACGGCATTTATGTGAACGGTGAAAAAGTAATGTTTAAGGGCGTTTGCCGCCACTCATTCAGGCCAAATACCGGAAGAACACTGAACAAGCAAATCAGCATCGAGGATGTAAATACAATCAAAGACATGAATATGAATGCCGTCCGGATGTCGCATTATCCGCCTGATGAGCATTTTCTGGAGGTTTGCGATTCGCTGGGTCTGTTTGTGCTCGACGAACTGGCTGGCTGGCAAACGGCTTACGACACACGCGTTGGCTCGCTTCTGGCTCAGGAAATGCTGGTCAGAGACGTCAACCATCCGTCCATTGTGGTTTGGGACAACGGAAATGAAGGAGGCTGGAACACCGATCTTGATCATTTTTTCGATGAAATGGATCCGCAGAAACGGCCGTTGATACATCCCTGGGCTGAATTCAGATTTACCGATACGCAACATTACCGCCATTACAACTATGGTGTTGGCACCCATCAGCAAGGCCGCCGGATTGTTTTCCCAACCGAGTTTTTGCACGGATTATACGACGGTGGTCACGGTGCCGGGTTGGAGGATTACTGGAATATGATGATGAGTAACCCATTATCGGCCGGAGGCTTCCTGTGGGATTACGCCGACGAAGCTGTGGTAAGAACTGATAAAAACGGCATGCTCGACACGCAGGGAAACCTTGCCGCTGATGGTATTTTAGGCCCTTATCTTGAGAAAGAAGGCAGTTATTATACCATCAAAGAAATCTGGTCACCGGTATTTTTTGCCAAACGATACATTACCTCATCGTTTAATGGTGAATTCCCGATTGAGAACCGCTATCTGTACACCAATCTGAAGGATTGTAAATTCACTTACAAGCTGGTCGATTTGCCTAATCCATACGAAAGCGAAGCGAAAGTGAACGAAACCGGAACGATTGAATCACCCGATCTGTCGCCCGGACAAAAAGGAAAGCTGGTTATGTTTTTGCCGGTTCGCTTTTTCGAGAACGATGTACTTTACATCACGGCTACCGATCCGCACGGACGCGAAATTTATACCTGGAGCTGGCCGATCAAAAGCGCTCAGGCCATTGCCGATGAGTTTATTTCTGCAGAAAAAGCAGGAAAAATACGCATGGTTGAAGATGCTGTAAGTTTAAATGCGCAAATCAACGATCTGGCCTTCAGGTGGGACAAGAAAACTGGTTTTTTATCCGGAGTTAAAAATGGTTATCAATCTGTCCGGTTTGCACACGGACCAGTTTTAGCCACCGGGAATGCCGAATTTCAGGAAATAAAAAATTACAGCGATGGTGATAACCAGGTTATTGAATGTATTTTTAAGGGCGACCTTAAGAAAGTTATCTGGACGGTACTTCCATCGGGATGGCTGAAATTGGAAGTAACCTACAAAGCACCGTATGAAACCAAATTTATGGGTATCAGTTTCGATTATCCCGAAGATCAGGTCAAAGGTGTCAGATGGATGGGATACGGACCTTATCGTGTGTGGAAAAACCGCATGAAAGGCAATTCGCTCAATGTTTGGGAGAAAGCCTACAACAATACCATTACAGGCGAAAGCTGGCAATATCCTGAATTTAAAGGCTACCACCGCAATTTCAACTGGGCAACCATTGAATCAAAAGAGCGGAATTTCACGGTTGTTTGTCCAGACGAAGATGTCTTCATCCGGTTATTCACTCCCGAAAAACCCAAAGGTGCAGGTAACGACAATACATCGCCCGAATTTCCTTCAGGAAATATTTCGTTTTTGCATGCGATAAATCCAATTGGCACCAAGTTTACCAAACCTGAAACCATGGGACCAATGAGCCAGCCCAACATGTATTCGGATGAAAAATCGATGACCCTATATTTTGATTTTGGAAGCGAAGAATAGCTTGATCGTTTCATATTCTCAGGGATATCGGGTCTTCCATAAAAACTGATAAAAGTGATTTCCAGAGGGTTTCTGAAACTGTATTTGAAATAAGCAGAAATGCTTACTCCGAATACAGTTTTAGACTGAACGGTATGATTGTTTGAAAAGCTACTTTCGTATAGTATCACCCGAAAACCAAAAATGGAACTCTATCAGGAACTTACGAAAGATGTTCGGTTTGAAGAAGGCCTGAAATCGTGCATGAACTGCGGTGTTTGTACGGCCATCTGTCCTGCAGCCGAATTCTACGAATACGACCCGCGCATCATCGCCGGAATTGTACAATCGAAAGACGAAAAACGAATAGAAGAACTCCTCAAAAGCGATACAATCTGGTACTGCGGCGAATGTATGTCGTGCAAAACCCGCTGCCCGCGCACCAACACGGTTGGGCTAATCATTATGGCTTTACGATCCCTGTCGCAGGAACTTGGCTATTTTGCCGAATCGGAAAAAGGTCGTCAGCAATTGGCCATTAAACGTGTGGTTGGCGAAAACATTGTCAACAAAGGTTACTGTGTGCTGCCCGAAAACCTTGTACCAGAAATGCATCCGGAACAAGGCCCCATTGGCGAATGGATTTACAACAATAAGGAAGAAGTTTATGAACGCGTTGGAGCCAATTACAACGGCGAAGGCGAAGGCGCACTGCGTAAAATTCCACAGGAATCGATCGACGAAATTCAACGGATATTCGAAGTAACCGGCGGATTCGAGCGGTTCGATAAAATCGAATACTTTTCGAAACAAAAGGCCGAATCGATGGGATTCGCCGAAGACGGCAATAACTATTCCGACTATGTCGATCACATTTTCACCACCAATAACGGCAAACACAACCGATAATGAAATTAGAAGGCAAAAAACACGTCTGGAAAGATTATCAAAAAGAAATTGCCGATGATCACTATTTCTATGTACGCAGTTGCATCCGGCAGAATTTCTTTCCCGGATCGGAACAAACATTTTTACGGATTATACGCTCCGAACTGAACAAAGACATCTTTGAAAACCCGCACCATACTACCTGTTCCGGAATTGGTTATCATTCGGATGTGGTTCCTTTTGACACCATTCAAACCATTGTTGCACGGCAATTTGCATTAATGAGCGAAGCCGGATATAAAAATCTGGCCGTTTCGTGCATTACCTCATTCGGTATTTACAACGAAATCATCGAAACCTGGAAAGAGTTTCCGGAGGAACTGGCCAAAGTGCGCGATTTTCTCAGAAAGGCCACCGGTCGCGAATTTGAGATTCCGCAAAACGTGGCTCATGCCAGCGACATCGTGTATAAATTCAGGGAACAAATTGCCGAACGAGGCAAACACAGGCTGATCAATCAACAAACCGGCAAACCGCTGAAGATTGTTGAGCACATCGGTTGCCATTATTCGAAGATGTTCCCGAGCAAAGGCGTTGGAGGTGCCGAGTTTCCGCATGTTTTGGTTGGAATGATCGAATCGTGGGGCGGCGAAGTGATTGATTATCCGGAACGTCGCCACTGTTGTGGCTTTGGCTTTAGGCAATACCTGGTGATGTCGAACCGCGGGTATTCGGTTTCCAATTCGAGGAAAAAATTCGAATCGATGGAACCTTACAAACCCGACGCAATTGTGAGCAATTGCCCGGGCTGTCCCATGTTCCTCGACCGTTGGCAATACGTCATTGAAGAAATGGAAGGCAAAACCTACGGGCAAAACGGACAGGGAATTCCGGTGCTGACTTACGAAGAAATGGCCGGACTGGTGCTCGGGTACAATCCATGGGATATGGGCATGCAAATGCACCAGACCAACGTTGAACCGCTGCTCGACAAAATGGGAATTGAATACAATCCTGAACTAAAATACGCAAACAAGGACGGGAAAATCATAGGTAACCCTGTTATGGCAAGTTGCGGCTGTTGATAACCTGAAGGCTTAAAATATTGGTTTAAGCAACTCTAAGCACGCCCTGAACTTGAAATTTGAAACCTGAAATTTGAAACTTAAATAGTGAAACACATTGTAATTATAGGTGGTGGAATTGCCGGAATGGAAACGGCCAGTACATTGACTGATGCCGGTCATTGGGTAACTGTAATTGAAAAAGAGGCACAAGTTGGAGGTAAACTCAACAACTGGTCGTATCTGTTTCCTGACTTTACACCAGTCGAAAAAATTAAAGAATCGCTGCGGGAAAAGTGCGAAAAGAAAGACTTTACCATCCTCCGCGAAACCGAAGTTCAATCGGTTAACCGTAAGAATGACAAGTTTGACATTAATACCTCATCGGGCCAAAAACTGGAAGCCGATGCAGTTGTTGTTGCTACCGGATATGAACTTTTCGATGCACGCCGCAAAGAAGAATACGGCTACAAAATTTACGATCATGTAATCACATCTGCCGATCTTGAAAAGTTACTTCTGCCGGGTGGCGATTTAACCGTGGCCGCCGGTGCTCACCCCAAACGAATTGCCTTTGTGCACTGCGTGGGTTCGCGCGACGAAAAATCGGGCAACCAGTATTGCTCTAAAGTCTGTTGCATAACGGGTGTAAAGCAAGCGATCGAACTCAAGAAGCGAATTCCTGAAGCTGAAATCTATTGCTTTTATATGGATTTGCGCATGTATGGCAAGCACTTCGAAGAACTGTATCGCGAAGCTCAGGAAAAATACGACATTCAGTTCATCCGCGGTCGCCTGTCGGAAGCATCCGAAAAAATTGACAAAAGCTTGCTGATAAAAGCTGAAGATACCCTTTCGGGAAGACCTTTGAAAATGAACGTCGATCTGCTGGTTTTGCTGGTTGGAATGGAAGCTGGTAAAGGAACGGCCAATGCCGCCACTACCTGCGGAATAGAATGTGAACAATCAGGGTTCCTGAAAACTGCAGATTCATTTCTGAAATCAAACTTTTCGGCTCAGGAAGGAATTTTTCTGGCCGGAAGCTGCACGGCACCCATGTCGGTGAACGATACAATCTTACACGCACGGTCGGCTGCGATCGAAGTTGATAACTGGCTAAAACAGACAAATTAATGAAGGATTTTGGCTTTACCGTGATTAAGCAGCGAACCATCGATTACGATCAGTTTGACGGGCGTTTGCTGAATTACATCCTCGAAATGGAACCATCATTCAAGGTATGTTTGTCGTGTGGCGGATGCACAGCCACCTGTAGTGCCGGCGATTTGGTCAGTTTTAACATCCGCAGGCTGAACCTGATGCTGCGCCGTGGCGAAACAGTCGAACTTGAATCGGAAATTAAAAAGTGTATGCTTTGCGGCAAATGCCAGCTGGTTTGTCCCCGGGGAATTAATCTGCGCAATGTAATTATGCTGATTAAAAAAAGTGTGGCCAAACATCAAACCGTAAATTCTTAAACTGTTATGAAGTTTCCCCCATCATTCATATGGCCTTTTACAATCGGACTTTTGTTCATTAGCTGCTTTCTGGTGATCATCGTCGGAATCTGGATTTCAGAGCTGTCGAAAATCGACAAAAGCCGCATAGTGCACAATATTTTCAGCCGTAAAAGTGTACTTGCCATTCGCGAAACGTTCATGGAATCACTGCTTCACCGTAAAATATTCCGGAAAAATCCGGTTTTGGGTTATATGCACATGAGTTTAGCTTTTGGTTGGTTCTTGTTAATCATTGTTGGCCATATCGACGCATACAACCATTATCAAACGCTTTCAGTTCCTGCTTACAAGGCCATATTCTTCCGGTATTTTATTACCGCACCGGCATCAACAATTTCAGGGAAAATATTGGCTGCCAGTATGGACCTTTTGCTCGTTTTTGTGCTTTCAGGAGTAATGCTGGCCTATTACAAACGCTTTAACAGCCGGACATTTGGCATGAAAAAAACTACCCGACTGAAAACCGGTGACCGAATTGCATTAACTGCTTTGTGGTTTATATTTCCGCTCCGTTTCCTTGCCGAGAGCGTTTCGGCTGGGGTAAACCATAATGGAAGTATCATCAGTCAGCCAACCGGCAATATGCTGGCGTCCATACTTCCGGTTCAATCTATGGAAATGCCGTTATGGTGGGCATATTCTTTTGCGCTGGGCCTGTTTTTCTTTGCATTGCCTGTGTCAAGGTACATGCATATTCCGGTTGAGGTGGTGATGATTTTTCTCCGGAATTATGGCATTAAAGTGCAAAAGCGCATTGACGGTTATTCCCGGATTCAAATCTATTCGTGCTCGCGCTGCGGCATTTGCCTGGACAGTTGCCAGATGACCCATGCAGCTATAAACGACACGCAATCGGTTTACATGCTCAAACATCTTCGAAACAGAAAAATAACCGACGAAAAATTGTTCAACTGCCTGCTTTGCGGAAGATGTCAGCCCGATTGCCCCGTGGGATTGGAGCTAAACAGCTTACGTATTACCCAGCGAATTGAATCAACCAAAGAATACAATTCATCATACGAGTACCTTAAAAATGGAAAAGTGGAGGTAAGCCCGCAAACCGAAGTAATTTATTTTGCAGGCTGCATGACCCACCTTACTCCCGCCATTATCAAATCGATGAAAGGCTTGTTTGAGGAAGCCGGCGTGAAATACTGGTTCATGGATGAAGAAAAAACAGCCTGTTGCGGCCGGCCACTGATGCAGGTGGGTCAATACGAAGCTGCACAAAAACTGATCGAACATAACCGGGAACGCATCATTGCTTCCGGAGCGAAAAAACTGGTTGTTTCGTGCCCTATCTGTTATAAAGTTTTCAGGGAAGATTATGCCATTCCTGGGATAACTGTTCAGCACCATTCAGAATACTTGCTCGAATTAATGGCCGATAATCGATTGCCGGTAAATAAATTGCCATTGCGCATAGTTTATCATGATCCTTGTGAATTGGGCCGCGGAAGCGGAATTTATCACCAGCCACGATTGTTGCTCGACGAATATGCCGAAGTGATTCCGATTAAAAATGAAAAAGAAGCGGCATACTGCTGCGGCGGAAGTTTGGCCAACACCAAAATACAGATGAATGAGCGCAACCAGATTCGCGACAAAGCACTGAACGAGTACCTTACTTATCAGCCTGACATACTGGCAACAGCCTGCCCGCTTTGCAAGAAAACATTTGCCAAAAGCCGCGAGCTACCAGTAATGGATATTGCTGAAATTGTGTATATGGCCATTAAAGAACAGGAGGAGTCGGGTTCTGCAAAGACAGGAACCCGCGTTTCCGGAAAAATTACATTAAAAGTTTAAGCTGTAAAATAGATATTTTAGGTTGGGGTGAAGTTTTGCTTCTCCCTTTTTCTGTTAAGACGCAAACTCTGTTATGCCGAATACTTATATTTGTATATGGCAATGAGGTCTGCCTCTAACCGCCGGTTTATTTCCGGCTGATGACATCTACCAACACAAATTTTTGAAATTCAATTTATGTTTAAATCTATTTTGATTGTAGGATTTGGTGGATTTATCGGTACTGTTGCCCGGTTCCTCACTTCGCGCTATTTCCAGGAGAATATTGCTTCTGTTTTTCCATGGAGTACCTTTATTATCAACATTATTGGCAGTTTACTGATTGGGATTTTCTATGGAATTTCGGAAAAAGGAGATTTTATGAGTCCCGACATTCGCCTATTCCTCACCGTGGGAATCTGCGGCGGATTTACTACTTTTTCGACCTTCTCAAACGATGCGTTTCTGTTGCTGAGGCAGGAAGAATGGCTTCGTTTTGCATTTTATACCTCAATGAGTTTTTTCCTCGGATTATTAGCCGTTTACGTCGGCCGGTTTATCATTAAACTTCTTTAAGATGGAAACTTCAAAATCAGTTGGCCGGCTGCGCATTTATGTCAGCTCGACCGACCAGTTCAGGCAAACACCGTTGTATGAGTTCATTACACTTCAGGCTAAAAAAGAAGGATTGGCCGGAGTAACAGTTACCAAAGGAATTCTGGGTTACGGAGCAAGTTCGGTTATTCATTCCTATAAATTCTGGGAAGTGAGCGATAAAGTTCCAACTGTAATTGAAATCATTGACGAGGAAGATAAAGTGCTTTCGTTTTATGAGCACGTAAAGCCTCATCTTGAAAACATGAAATATGGTTGTTTGGCCACTTTCGAAAAAACAACGGTCCTTTTGTATAAATCAGGACAAAAGCCTGCAACCGATCAGTAATCTCAAAAACACACGACTGATTAAGTAAGTCGAAAATTGTTCACTGATTAATGTTATGAAATGATTAAGACTTACCATGCATTGTAGTTCGCCTACGATGTAAATAGGGATATTTGTGTTGAATATTATGCTCTCATTATATTTCAAATTAAAAATTTAGACTATATGAGTTTTACACACGAAGTTGCAGGTATGATCTGCGTGGCTCAAGGCGCAAATCATGGCCCGGCTCCAATTCCTGAAGAAGGACGTTGGGTAAAAGCCAAAGAAGTTAAAGACATTTCGGGATTGACCCACGGTGTGGGCTGGTGCGCTCCACAACAGGGAGCTTGCAAGCTTACCCTGAACGTTAAAGAAGGCGTTATTGAGGAAGCATTGGTTGAAACTATCGGTTGTACCGGTATGACTCACTCTGCTGCAATGGCTGCTGAAATCCTTCCGGGAAAAACTATTCTTGAAGCATTGAATACCGACTTGGTTTGCGACGCAATCAACACTGCAATGCGCGAACTTTTCCTCCAGATTGTTTATGGACGTACACAAACTGCGTTCTCTGAAGGTGGCCTGCCAATCGGTGCTGGTTTGGAAGACTTGGGTAAAGGTCTTCGCGGTGTTACCGGTACATTGTACGGAACAGTTGCCAAAGGTCCTCGTTACCTCGAAATGGCCGAAGGTTACATCACCAAAATCGGGTTGGATGCAGGAAACGAAATCATCGGTTACGAGTTTGTTAGCCTTGGCCGTATGATGGACATGATCAAAACCGGTATGGATGCTGGCGAAGCATTGAAAAAAGCTTCAGGCAAATATGGCCGTATGGAAGATGCAGTGAAAGTTATTGACCCACGTAAAGAATAAGGAGGAATTACCATGCCATTATTTGAAAGTTATGACAGAAGGATCAATCAGATTAATAAATTTCTGAATGACAACGGTATTTCTTCGATCGAAGAAGCCAAAAAAATATGCGACGATAAAGGTGTTGATGTGTACAACATCGTAAAAGGAATCCAGCCAATCGCTTTCGAAAACGCTATGTGGAGCTACATCGTTGGTGGTGCAGTGGCTATCAAACGCGGACAGACAAACGCTGCAGACATCGCTTCAACATTGGGCGAAGGCTTGCAGTCGTTCTGTATCCCCGGATCAGTTGCTGATGACCGCAAAGTAGGTATCGGCCACGGTAACCTGGCAGCTATGTTGTTGAAAGAAGAAACTAAATGTTTCGCTTTCTTAGCTGGTCACGAATCGTTTGCTGCTGCTGAAGGTGCTATCGGTATTGCTAAATCGGCAAACCGCGTTCGTAAAGAACCCCTTCGCGTTATCCTGAACGGTTTGGGTAAAGATGCTGCTAAAATCATCGCCCGTATCAACGGATTTACTTATGTTGAAACTGATTTCGACTATTTCACTGGCGAATTAAAAGAAGTTCAACGCATTGCTTACTCAACCGGCGACCGTGCAAAAGTAAACTGCTATGGAGCTAACGACGTTCGCGAAGGTGTTGCTATCTTCCACAGCGAAGGCGTTGACGTATCGATCACTGGTAACTCAACCAACCCAACACGTTTCCAGCACCCGGTTGCAGGTACTTACAAAAAAGAATGTATCGAACAAGGCAAGAAATACTTCTCGGTAGCATCAGGCGGTGGTACTGGTCGTACGTTGCACCCCGACAACATGGCTGCAGGTCCTGCTTCTTACGGTATGACCGACACCATGGGCCGTATGCACTCTGACGCTCAGTTTGCAGGTTCATCTTCAGTACCAGCTCACGTTGAGATGATGGGATTGATTGGTATGGGTAACAACCCAATGGTTGGTGCTTCGGTAGCAGTAGCAGTAGCTATTTCGCAGGCATAATCAATTTATTACAATACAAAAGCCCCGCTTCGTAAGAGGACGGGGCTTTTATTTTTCAATATCTTTGCTGAACCGACTAAAATAAATCAGATGAAAGCTGCAGTGCTCACCGAATACAATAAAGTGGAATGGCTTGATGTAGAAAAGCCTACTTGCAAACCCGGAGAAGTATTAATCGAGGTAACTTACGGATGCATCTGTGGAAGCGACCAGCATATCCACAAAGGCGAATTCCATCCCCGGACAAAAACACCAATGATTATGGGTCATGAATTTGGTGGAATTGTAGCCGAAGTTGGCGAAGGTGTATCCGGCTGGAATGTTGGCGACAAAGTAGCCCCCGACCCTATTTACTGGTGCGGCACCTGCCCTGCCTGCCTGAAAGGACATTATCCGGCGTGTACCAGTTTGAAACTGATTGGTATTGACTCTGATGGCGGATTTGCCCAATACGTTTCATTGCCTCCGTCGATGTTGTACAAGGTTCCGGCTCACATTCCCGATGAACATGTGGCGCTGGTTGAAGTTCTCAGCATTGGCTGCCATGCCAAAAACCGTGCGGGCGTAAAAAGCGGCGATTCTGTTGTAATTTGGGGCTCAGGAAAGGTTGGGCTTTGTATACTTGAAGCTGTGCGGACAGTAACCGACAATACAATTTTCATGGTCGATATACTCGACAACCGACTGGCAATTGGTTCAAAATACTACGAAAATGTAATTACCATCAATGCCGCGAAAGAAAATCCGGTGGAACGAATTAAAGCTGAAACCGGAGGGAAAGGTGTTGACGTGGCATTCGAAGCCGTTGGTCATGCACATGAAATTGATGGTGTTGTAAATCCGGTGCGTGGTTGTATTCAGAGTATTTGCGGAGGTGGAACAGTTTGCGTGCTTGGTTTAGGCAATGATCCAACCCCGGTTCTGTTTAAAGAATTGATTTGGAAAGAAGCCAAAATTGTATCGTCGCGTGTGAGTCATGGCGAGTTTGCCGAGGCTATTGAGCACCTGAGAAATGGCCGTTTAAAACCCGAAGCCTTGATCTCAAAAAAACTGCATGGATCACAAACTCAGCTTGGATTTGAACTTCTGGATGAAAATCCTGCCGAAAACATCAAGATTTTACTCGACTTCCGTTCTTAATTGAAAAGTTCCATGGTAAACAAACAAGACATTATTGAAAAGGCTCTTTCCCGCTTCGATGAAGGTTATGCCTGCTCGCAATCGGTTTTACTGGCTTTTTCCGAAGAATTTAATCTCGACGAAAGAACGGCTAAGCTAATTTCGGCTAACTTTGGAGGTGGCATGGGTCGTTTACGCGAAAAATGCGGCGCATTGACTGGTGGGTTCATGGTTCTTGGACTAAAATATGGAAACGTTGAACCCAAAGATCTGGATACCAAATTAGCGTCATACCAAAAAGTCAGGATACTGAACAAGCAGATGTTGAACATCTATGAATCAGCTGATTGTGCCGACATATTAAAAAAACATGCTACCGTTCAGGAAATAACCGACCGAAAACATCATAAAATAATCTGCAGGGAAATTGTTGGCAACGTTTCGGGCATGGTTTACGACCTGCTTCAGACTGAAAACAAATAGCATATGGAATACCTGAAAACACTTGACACCGAATTATTCCTCTTACTGAACGGCTGTCACAACGCATTTTTCGACCCGATTATGTATTGGCTGAGCAATAAGCTGGTGTGGCTACCCATGTACCTACTTATTGCTTTCCTGATCATTAGGCGGTACAGAATGAAAGGAGTCCTGATGCTGATTTTTATTGCCGTTACCATTGCTTTATGCGACCAAACTGCTTCCGGATTATTAAAAAATACAGTTCAGCGATTACGCCCGTCACACGACCCGGCTTTAATGAACCTTGTTCACCTGAGTAAAGCGGGTCCGGGAGGTTTGTATGGATATGCATCGTCACATGCCGCCAATGTTTTTGGTCTGGCAACATTTTTATGTTTTGTGCTCGATCATAAATTCAGAATATTGAAATACTGGATGTTTGTATGGGCAACGTTGGTGGCCTACAGCCGCATTTACAACGGCGTGCATTACCCGGGTGATGTTATTACTGGCATTGTAATCGGTTTGGGTTACGGCTATCTTTTGGCAAAAGCATATCATTCACTAATCAGGCATATCGATAAAGAGCAAACATCCAATCTTTGAATCAAATGCAAAACACGATAAAAGTAATTGGCTTCGATGCCGATGACACTCTTTGGGTTAACGAACCATTTTTTCAGGACGTTGAGTTGAAATTTTGCCAGATACTGAAACCGTATCTTCAGGAAGATGAAACATCTAAAGCCTTGTTCCAAACTGAAATGCAGAACCTCGAAATATACGGGTACGGCGCAAAGGGTTTCATTTTATCAATGGTCGAAACTGCAATCCGTGTTACTGAAGGCAAAATAACTTCGATAGAAATCAACCAGATTATTGACATTGGCAAGACACTGCTCGAAATGCCCATTGAATTGCTTGATGGTGTTGAGCGAGTGCTGCAACTTCTTCAGGGAAAATACAAACTGATATTGGCAACAAAAGGCGATTTGCTCGACCAGGAAAGAAAGCTGCAAAAATCAGGACTGATAGGCTATTTTCATCACATCGAGATCATGAGCGATAAGCACGAAAATAACTACCGGAAGCTCCTCTCCCACCTCGATATTGAGCCTCACGAATTTCTGATGATTGGCAACTCGGTAAAGTCGGATATTTTACCGGTAGTGAATATTGGCGCCCAAGCAGTTCACGTTCCGTTTGAAGTTACCTGGCAACACGAAAAACACCACGAATCAACTCAAAAGCATTCATTTACCACCATATCTGAAATTTCTGAAATACTGGAACTTTTATAAAACAGCCTGAACATGAACGAGAAAACATACTCTCTGGCCAAAATGATCGACCACTCGATCCTTCATCCAACCCTAACCGATGAAGATTTGCAACGTGAATGTGCAGTTGCCCTTAAATACAATGTAGCTTCAGTTTGTGTTAAACCTTATGCAGTAAAGCTGGCAGTTGATTTATTGAAAGGTAGCGATGTGCTTGTTGGTTGCGTCATCGGTTTTCCAGCCGGAAACTCAGCTATTGAGGTGAAGGTTTTTGAAGCAGAAACTGCATGTAACGACGGAGCTGTTGAAATTGATATGGTTATCAACATTGGGAAGGCTCTACAAGGCGATTGGGATTATATTACCAATGAAATCAAAGCTGTAACCGACATTTGCCATGAACATGGAGCTATTGTAAAAGTGATTTTCGAAACCGACTATGTAACCAAAGAAGCAGACATTGTAAAGCTTTGCCAGATTTGCACCGAAGTTGGAGCAGACTATGTAAAAACTTCTTCAGGCTTTGGATTTGTAAAACAGCCCAATGGCGACTATAACTACAAAGGTGCAACGATTCCTGTTTTAGAGTTGATGAAAAAGAGCATTGGTCCAAAAGTGAAAGTGAAGGCTGCTGGTGGTGTTCGAACACTCGACCAATTACTTGCTGTTCAGGCTGCAGGCTGCTCGCGTTGTGGTGCAACTGCAACCGCTGTCATTATGGAGGATGCATTTTCACGATTTGGAAAATAATCGGTGCTTTTTGCCAAGCATTTGGCATGAAATATGTAAACTGGCAATAACGTTCAAAACAGAAAACAATGAAAACTTCAGGAATTTGGATTGCTTCAATTGCATTTGTTATTAGTTTCGGCATTGGTGCGTTGCTTATTGGACGGTCGTTACAGCGCTTTAAAACCGAAGACCGCAGTGTTAGTGTGAAAGGTTTTTCTGAAAGGGAGGTAAAAGCCGATCTTGCTGTCTGGATCATTCAGACTCGCATGGCCAACAACGACCTGATGGAAGGAAGCAAAGCTATTGATGCGGCCAAAAACAAGGTTATCGATTTCCTGATTCAAAACCAGATTAAACAGGAAGAAATTATTGTGGAAGGAATTAATGTTATTGACAAAAAAGCTCAGCAATACGACAACTTTCAACAGGGAAATGCTTTTCGCTACCTGATTACCCAAAACTTCCAGATCAGAAGCAACAATGTTGATTTAATTCAGAAAGTGAGCCGGATGACCGGCGAATTGCTCCAGGTAGGAGTTTTTCTGTCGAACAGCGATTATGGAAATCCGCTTCAGTTTTATTTCACCAAGCTGAATGATATTAAACCCGAAATGATTACTGAAGCCACTAAAAACGCACGAAAAGCAGCAGAACAATTTGCCACTGAGAACAACTCAAAAAGGCGAATCAGGGACTTTTCACGATTGTTGATCGCACAGCCTCGCTCTCTGGCGGTGAAGGTGGCTATGCATCAGGAACCAACGATCTATACAAAAAAGTGAGAGTTGTTATTTCGGCCGAATATTCAATTGATTAAAATCTAAGTTTTTATATTTTTTCAACGTAAAGTTGGGCTGCTTCAACCCGAACCACAACGATAGCAGAGTCTTTATCAATCATACCCGAGACGGCTATTGCATCGTGAACCTGTCCTTCGATATTTACTTTTCCTGAGGGACGTAAAACGGTTACAGCAACTCCCTGTTTCCCTTTCAGCTGAAGTAATTAGAT
>JAJZSZ010000367.1 GCA_021849365.1 Bacteroidota bacterium
TGTACTTCATATGTTGCAGGGCCTCAAATAAGTCATCGGTATTTTCCTGCTCCATTAAATCGCTGAATAAAATGACCAGCGAACGCTTATGAATGTTTTCGGCAATCATATGAAGAGCATCAACCGTGTTGGTTTTCTTGTGCAGTTGCGCTTGCTCCTGACGCAATAAAGCACCTAACTGATTATACAGCAGATCAATGTGAACCGAAGACAGGCGTGCTTCGGAATGAAACTCAATATCATCGGAAAATAAGGATAAGCCGACGGCATCACGCTGTTTCCGGAGTAAATAAATAATGGCAGCAGCCGAATAAACCGAAAAAGCCAGCTTGTTCATCTGAACTGCTTTCCCTTTTTCGAAAGGGAACAGCATTGACGAAGAGTTATCGATAACCAATTGACAGCGAAGGTTAGTTTCTTCTTCGTACTGTTTCACAAATAACCTGTCGGTACGGGCAAACAGTTTCCAATCGAGGTGCTTGGTCGATTCTCCGGTATTGTAAAGGCGGTGTTCTGCAAATTCAACCGAGAACCCGTGAAAAGGGCTTCGGTGCAAACCTGTTATAAAACCTTCGACCACCTCCTTCGAGATAAATTCAAGGTTATCGAACTGCTGAAACTGCTGTATGTCGAGTAGATTATTCAACGATTAAATGTTTGCCCAAATGTAAAAATAAAAAAGGCATAAGAACTTGTGTTTCCTATGCCTTTTCTGCCTTATTGTCTGGATTAAAGAATGCCTTCAACTTTGGTCGATAAGGTTGACTTTGGAGCTGCTCCAACATGTTTGTCAACTACAGCACCATCTTTAAAGAATAAGATTGTCGGAATATTGCGGATTCCAAATTTGGAGGCAATGCCCGGATTACTGTCAACGTCAACTTTTCCTACAACTAACCTTCCGGCATAATCTTCAGAAAGTTCCTGAACAATTGGAGCTACCATGCGACATGGTCCACACCATTCAGCCCAAAAATCAACCAAAACCGGCTTATCCGATTGAAGAACCAGTTCTTCAAAGTTTGCATCATTAATTTCTAAAGCCATTTCTAAAATATTTTTATTTGTGAATAAGTAACAAATCTCAGAGCCATCACAAAATTAGCCTAATTAATTTTAAAAGCAAGATCATCATGCTTTTCAAAATAGGCGAGTAATTCATCAGTGATTTCGATCCTTGTGTTCCTTGAAAACAGATTAACCATCATTTTTGTTTCGGGATCCCAAATATCAAACTTGAGCAAAGTTTTCCCTTTGCTGTTTAAAGTGAGGTCGCCCAATTCGTTAATCAGCTGACTGGTAAGAACAGGCAGTGGAATCTGCACAGTGATACTTTTAAAATATTTCTCGCGTACTTCGTCCATCAGCTCAATACGGTTTACCTTGAATTCGAGCTGCTCGCCGCCAAACCTGTTTTGAACCTGACCGCGCACCATCAGGAATAATCCCGGTTTGCAATACTTACCGAATTCGACATAGTCTTTCGAGAAAAAGAACATCTTATACGAGTCGGTATAATCAGTCAGAACCATGTAGCAAAATGGCTTGCCGTTTTTACTGAATGATTCGCGGGCTTCGGTAACCATGCCGGCAAAAGTCATTTCGCGCCCTTTCAGTGCCTCAATGCCGTTGTTCAGATCTTTAATCGAAACATCTTTAGTAACCAGCGATTTTATTTCAGTCTTGTATTTATCGAGCGGATGAGAAGTGAGGTAAACACCCACCAGGCTACGTTCTTTCTCGAGCAGCACTAAATCGGCCCATTCAGGAACCATTGGTGGCTCGGGTTTCTGAACTGACTGGGTTGATATGACTTCGCCAAAAAGCGAGGGCTGCATATTGTTGCTCTCGAACTGCATTTTATTACCGTAACGAATCAGCTTTTCAATAAAAGTCTGGTCGTTTTCATCGGGAGCAAAAAACTGGCTCCGGGTATGTTTCTTAAACGAATCGAATGCTCCGGCCATAGCCAGGGCTTCAAGGTTTTTCTTGTTTACCGATTGCAGATTTACCCGCTCAACAAAATCGAAAACATCTTTGAATTCGCCTTTCTGGCGGGCTTTTACAATATCTTCAACCGCACCTTCGCCAACACCCTTTACCGCAGCCATTCCGAAACGAATATTTCCGGCCTTGTTTACCGTGAATTTAGCGAAACTTTCACTTACATCCGGACCAAGCACATTCATTCCCATGCGCTTGCACTCTTCCATGAGCTTGGTGATTTCAGTGATATTACTGAGGTTTCGGCTCATGTTGGCAGCCATGAATTCAGCCGGGAAATGAGCCTTCAGGTAACCGGTTTGGTAAGCCACATAAGCATAACAAACCGAGTGCGATTTGTTGAATGCATAACTGGCAAATGCTTCCCAGTCGCCCCATATTTTGTCAATCAAATCTTCAGGTTTTTTCTTACCATCCAAACCGCTCATAAATGCCGGATTCTTCAAACAGCCATCCTTGAACTGGCCTTTCAGTTTGTCCATCATGGCTTTGATTTTCTTACCCATTGCCTTACGCAACGAGTCGGAGTCGCCTCGGGTAAAACCGCCCAACGCACGCGACTGGAGCATTACCTGTTCCTGGTAAACGGTGATCCCGTAGGTATCGTTCAGATAAGGCTCCATCAGCGGATGGTCGTATTCAATGGGCTCCTGACCATGTTTCCGGCGGATAAACTGTGGAATGTACTCCATTGGACCCGGACGATAAAGGGCATTCATCGCCACAAGGTCCTCGAAACGGTTCGGTTTCAGGGCACGCAAGTGTTTTTTCATTCCGGGCGACTCGAACTGGAACACGCCGGTGGTATCGCCGCGACTGAATAGCTCGAATGTGAGTTGGTCGTCCATCGGTATCTTGTCGATGTCGATTTCCAATCCTTTAGAAAGCCGCACATTTTCAAGCGTTTCCTTGATGATCGAAAGTGTCTTCAACCCCAGGAAGTCCATCTTGAGCAAACCAATGGCTTCCACAAAATGCCCGTCGTATTGCGTTGTGAGCAGGTCTTCGTCTTTGGTGGGCATTACCGGAATATGGTCAGTGAGCGGGTCGCGGCTAATTAAAATACCACAGGCATGAACACCAGTCTGGCGAACCGATCCTTCCAAAGTTTGTGCAAATTTCAGGGTTTGACGCACCAAATCGTTTGGCGAGTTTAACTCTTGTTTTAGCTCCGGACTTTCTTTGAACGCGATGCCGAAATTCATTTTGGGTGCATCGGGAACCAGCTTAGTCAGTCGGTCGGCTTCAGAAAGCGACAATTTCAATACCCGCGCCACGTCTTTGATGGCCGATTTGGTGGCCATTGTTCCGAAAGTACAAATGTGCGCCACTTTGTCCTTCCCATATTTTTCGGTTACCCAGTCGAGCACCATTTGGCGGCCGTCGTCGTCGAAGTCGATATCGACGTCGGGCATCGAAATACGATCGGGATTCAGGAAGCGCTCGAAAAGCAAGTCATATTTAATTGGATCGATGTTGGTAATTCCCACACAGTACGAAACAGCGGCTCCGGCGGCTGAGCCACGGCCCGGACCAACCAGTACTCCCATTTCGCGGGCAGCATTGATAAAGTCCTGAACAATAAGGAAGTATCCGGGGAAACCCATTGTTTTAATGGTGTTCAACTCGAAATCGATACGTTCTTTCACATCCTCAGGAATCGGGTTTCCGTACCGAGGATAAGCGCCTTTGTAGGTGAGGTATTCCAAGTAATCGGACTCGAATTTTACACGCAAAACTTTCTCGAAGCCGCCCAGACGATGGTATGCCTGCTCTCCAAACTCCTCGATCAGTTGCGCT
The DNA here is from genome assembly GCA_021849365.1 of Bacteroidota bacterium. Classification (GTDB taxonomy): domain Bacteria; phylum Bacteroidota; class Bacteroidia; order Bacteroidales; family Prolixibacteraceae; genus Aquipluma. Next base: position 3,805 of record JAJZSZ010000367.1, read on the forward strand.
TCGGTATACTTTCCGAGGTAGTCTTCTTCTTTCCCAAAATCTTCAGGAATGGGGAAAACAGGCATAATCGGGTCCGAGTCGAGATCGAACAACTCAACCTTATCCACAATTTCCTGCGTATTGGCAAGGGCTTCAGGAACATCGCCAAACAACTGATTCATTTCAGCCGTGGTTTTAAACCACTCTTGTTTGGTGTAGCGCATGCGGGTGGGGTCGTCCAAATCTTTTCCTGTATTCAGACAAATCAGCAAATCGTGCGCGTCAGCATCTTCCTCGTTTATGAAGTGCGAGTCGTTGGTACAAATAACTTTTACATTGTGTTTTTTTGCCAGATCCAGAATTTTGGCGTTTACCAATACCTGGTTGTCGTAAACATTCTGCCGAAGTTCGGGCGATGCTGCCGGGTGTCGCTGCAATTCGAGGTAATAATCCTCACCAAAAATCGACTTGAACCATTGAATTGTATCTTCTGCATCGTTGATGTTATTGGCCATGATGTGTTGCGGAACTTCACCTCCCAGGCAAGCCGACGACACTATCAGGCCCTCGCTGTACTTTTCCAGAATTTCCTTGTCGATACGCGGTTTATAATAAAACCCTTCGGTATATGCCAGCGAAACCAGTTTCAGCAGGTTGCGATAACCTACCTGATTTTTGGCCAGCAGAATAAGGTGATAACCCGAGCGGTCGACTTTCGCATCCTTTTTGTTATGGCGAGACTGTTCGGCCACATAAGTTTCGCAGCCGATAATAGGTTTAAGGCCTTCCTTTTTACAAACATCATAGAATTCTTTCGAGCCAAACATGTTACCATGATCGGTCAGCGCCAGCGCTGTCATTCCATCTTTCTTGGCTTTCGAA
>JAJZSZ010000368.1 GCA_021849365.1 Bacteroidota bacterium
TCCTCAATCAACCAACGGAATACTAAATACCAGCTTGTTTGCCTTGTACGGACTGAACCAGTCCTCGGAAGATTTTGAGAAAATATATGATCAGCCTGATCAGAGTCAGCGGGTTCAGGTGGGCTTTAGTATTCCGTTGGTTGATTGGGGTCGCCGAAAGGGAAAGCTAATGATGGCCGAATCGGGGAGGGAAGTGGCCAATGCAAAAATAAAGCAGGATCGCATCGACTTTGAACAGAATATTTACCAATCGGTAATGGAATTCAACCTTCAGGCCGAGCAGGTTCGCAATGCTGCAAAGGCCGATACGGTTGCTCAAAAAGGTTATGAAGTTACTTTTCAGCGTTTCCTGATCGGGAAGGTCGATGTCATCAAACTCAATATAGCACGCACAGATCTGGAGTCGGCACGCAAAGCTTATATCAATGCCGTAAAAACATACTGGGATTATTACTACCGGATTCGTATGCTGACTCTCTACGATTTTGTGAAAAAGGAAGATCTTACGGCTGAGTACGATAAAATCATTCAAAACTAACTGCTATGCTGAAACAACGAAAATATCAGGTTCTTTTGGCAGCCATTGTTTTGGTTGGTATTGGTTCAGTAGTTTGGTTAAAGCTTACCGCCTCTTCCGGAAAAACCTACAAGATTAAAAAAGGAAATCTCGAAGTTCTGATTGCAAGCAAAGGAGAAGTCCGTGGCGACAGGTACACCGAGATAAATCTTCCGGCTGCCGTGTGTAACCAGGAACTGCGGGTGTATCAGCTCAAAATAATGGATATTATTTTGGAAGGGAAAACCGTGAAAAAGGGCGATTACATTGCCAAACTCGACGAAAGCCAGTTTGCTACCATGATGCGCGACAACATGCAGCAAAAGGAAAAGATGGATGCCGATCTGCGAAATGCGGTGCTCGATAGTACCGTAACGCTATCGGCCAAACGGGAAGCGGTTAACAATGCAAAGCTCGATCTGGAATACCTGAGAATTGATCTGGAACAATCGAAATACGAATCGGAAGCCTATCAGCGTAAAACCCGCGTCAGCTATGAGAAGGCTGAAAATGAGATTGCCCGGCTGAGGCGCGATTACCTGCTCGAGCGAAACCGGCTGAAACTTCAGGTTACACGATCGGAGGCGAGAGTCGACGAGTTTAAGAAAAGAATAGACAAATATATGGAGGCTTTGGCTGCCACTACGATAAAAGCTCCTGAAGACGGAATCGTAATGTTTGCCAAAGACTGGATGGGCAAGACCTACGGAAAAGATTCGGAAATAAATATCTGGAATCCGCTGATTGCTACGCTGCCCGATATGTCGGTAGCTATTAGTGAGACTTACATTCGCGAAATTGATATTTCGAAGGTACAGTTGAACGACAGCGTGCGGATCACCATCGATGCCTTACCTGATAAGGTTTTCTGGGGCAAAGTGATAAAGATTGCAACCATTGGCGAAGATCATAAGGATTTCGATATGAAAGCCTTTAAAGTAATTGTTCGGTTCGACAAGTCGGATAAAGACATGAAGCCCGGAATGACTGTCAATAATAACATCATTATTGCTTCGTATAAAGACAAACTGATCATCCCGATTAAAGCTGTTTTTTCGAAGGAAGGAAAGCAAATTGTTTACAGAAAGAGTGCTGGCGGAGTTTCCGAGCAGGAAGTGAAGCTGATTGATGAAAATGAGGAATTTGGGGTTATTCGGGAAGGCATTTCAGAAGGAGATGTTGTTTTAATGTATCAGCCTGAGAAATTCAAGCCGGAACCCGCTGAAGTTGCAAGCAGCAATTAATCAGGTTTGAAAACAAGGCGCTTATTAACAAATCTTTGAAGTTTGGAGTTCCGATTATAAAATGGGTTTTTGTACATTTGACCGTATTATTTTGGAACCTAAACCTAAACCGTATGAGATTGAGCCTGCTTTGTCTATTCATGCTTTTGAATATACTCTCGTATTCTTCGCCCAAAAAGAACCCGATAAATCCCGGAGCCAAAGCGGGGCCGGGTTTAAATAAGAAAAATCTTGACTATGTTATTCATGTAAAGAAAGCCAATGGCCCGATTAAGATCGATGGATTGATCAGTGAACCCGATTGGGAAGCCGCGGAGAAAGCAAAAGATTTCAGACTTGTATTACCTGTTGATTCCGGTCTGGCCAAATCACCTTCGGAAGTGGTGATGACTTACGATGATAAAGCCTTCTATCTTGGAGTTACTTTCTTCGACACGATTCCCGGGAAACGGATCACCGAATCGTTCAGGCGCGATTTTGTGTTTGGCAACAATGATAATTTTCTGGCATTCTTTGATACTTTTTTGGATCAGACCAACGGTTTTTCGTTTGGTGCCTCGGTTTCAGGAGCACAATGGGACGGAACGCAATCGAACGGTGGAGCAGTTAACCTGAACTGGGATTGTAAATGGGATTCGAAAACGGTTCAGTACCCCGATCGCTGGGTAACCGAAATGCGTATTCCGTTTCGCTCGGTAAGGTTTCGCTCGGGTACCGACAAGTGGTACGTCAATTTCAGCCGACTCGATCTGAAGAGTAATGAGAAATCAGCATGGGCTCCGGTGCCACGTCAGTTTGCTACAGCAAGCCTTGCCTATGCCGGTGTTTTGCAGTGGGATCAACCGTTGCCAAAGTCGCGAATGATGTTTTCGGTTATTCCATATGTTTTTGGAGGAGTTTCAAAAGATTTTGAGGCAGGAACCAATACCAAATACCGAAAAGATTTTGGATTCGACGCCAAGCTTGGTCTCAGCACTTCGATGAACCTCGACTTGACTTATAATCCTGATTTCTCGCAGGCCGAAGTCGATCAGCAGGTGACCAACCTCGATCGGTTCGAACTTTTCTTTCCGGAGAAACGCCAGTTTTTTCTCGAGAACAGTGACTTATTCTCGAATTACGGATTCAACAATGTGACCCCATTCTTTTCGCGCCGGATTGGACTGGATGCACCGGTTTTGGCAGGAACCCGCCTGAGCGGAAAACTCGACAATAACTGGCGCCTTGGTTTTTTAGATATGCAAACTGAAAAAACTTCAGATCAGCTATCCCGCAACTTTATGGTGGTATCGCTTCAGCGGAAGATGTTTTCGCGTTCAAATATCGGGATGATTCTGGTAAACAAGGAATACACCGAAGAGCCCGGGGCTCAGAATTTTAACCGGATTGCTGGTATTGATTATAACCTGGCAAGCAGTAACAATGCCTGGACCGGGAAATTGTTTTATCACCGATCGTTTAGTCCCGAAAATCCGGGGAAACAATATGCACAGGGATCTTCGCTGATTTATAACTCACGCCGGATTCATGCAGGTTTGTCACAGGCAAGTGTGGGCGAAAATTATCAGGCCGAAACCGGTTATGTGCGCCGTAAAGGATATAATTCGGTAACTCCTGAATTTAGTTTGTTGTGGGTTCCAAATAAAAAGGTGATCAGTCATGGTATTGTGACTACTGCCAATTATTATTTCGACCATGATTTCAATCAGATGGACCACGAACTTTCGGCCATGTATAAAATTGAATTCAGCAGTCGTGCCATTATTGATGCCGGAATTAAGGACTACTATACTTTACTTAGTAAGGATTTTGACCCGACGCACATCAGTCAAACCGTGTTGCCTAAAGGAACCGATTATTCATACAGGATTGGCTTCATCGACTTTTTCTCGGATACACGTGCATTGTTCAATTATACGGCAACCTTTGCCAAGGGAAGTTTCTATAATGGAAATATTACTTCGTTCGAAGGGCATGCAACCTATCGTTACCAGCCGTACCTGAATATGACGCTGAATTTTTCGTATAACGACATCAAGCTTCCCGGCGATTTCGAACATGCCCGGTTTTGGCTACTCGGTCCTAAACTCGATCTGACTTTAAGCGAGAAGGTTTTCTTTCAGTCGTTTGTTCAGTATAACGAGCAAATCGACAATATGAATATCAATCTTCGCTTTCAATGGCGTTATAAGCCGGTTTCCGACCTGTTTATTGTATACACCGATAATTATTACACCGGGGACTGGAGTCCGCGAAACAGGGCACTCGTGCTGAAATTGTCGTATTGGTTTAACTAGGAAAGTTTAACGTTTGCTGGAATGTCGTCAGCTTACTAAAATCTGAAGTTTGGACACTAGTTTAAAATTTCTCGAAAACACCGAGTCCGAAAAGTGCAAAATCGTATTTGATCGGGTCTTCCGGATCGAATTCCCGAAGCTTTGCGGTGATTTCTTCCACGGCACGCCAGTCATTTTGAGTTCGGGTAAGCAGTCCGAGTTTTCGGGCTACATTACCGGTATGAACGTCGAGGGGCAGCATCAGGGCTGAGGACGGAATTTGGGTCCAGAGGCCAAAATCGACATTGGCCTTGTCGTTCCTGACCATCCAGCGCAAATACATGTTTAGTCGTTTGGCGGCAGCACCTTTTTCAACATCCGAAACGTGCTTTTCAGTCCGTCGTTCGTGTTCAAGTTCGAAAAACACTTTTCTGAAATAAACCAAAGCACTAAAAATGGAGTTCCCATTTCGAAACCCATCGGTAAAAACCTGTTCCAGCCCTCCATGGTTTTGGTAGATATTTTTGAGCGATTTCAGAAAATAAATGCAATCGGTGCCATTGAAAGTTCGGTGCTTGAAGCT
>JAJZSZ010000026.1 GCA_021849365.1 Bacteroidota bacterium
GAGGTACAGTAGGTGCATCTTCCCGCATCACAATCCGTGGTAATTCATCGTTCCGCAGCGATCAGCAACCTTTGATTGTTGTTGATGGTGTTCCAATTTCGAATGACACCAAACGTTCGGGCGACAATACCTATTCGGGTGTTGACTATGGTTCGGGATTGAATGACATCAACCCTGAAGATATTGAATCGGTTACTGTTTTGAAAGGTGGATCGGCTGCTATTTATGGTATGTTGGCCGGTAGCGGTGTTATTTTAATCACTACCAAATCGGGTAAAGGGAAAGAAGGTGTTACAGTTTCGTACGACGGAAATTTCACCGTTGACCGTATTTCGACTTTACCAAAACTGCAGAATCAGTACGGACAGGGCTACGGTGGCGACGAATACCACTGGAAAACCGACGGAGGAACGCTTAGCTATCAGGATTACGCCGAACAAAATGCATTTACATGGGTTGACGGCTCGAATGGTGTAAACGACTTTTACGATGAATCATGGGGTCCGCGTCTGGATGCTGGTCTTAAATTAAAACAATTCGACAGCCCTGTAGTCAATGGTCAACGTCAGGCTACCGACTGGATTTCACGTCCCGATAATGTGAAAGACTTTTTCCAGACTGGTTTCTCTGAAAATCACACCGTTTCGGTGCAATCACAATCGGCAAAAAGCAATACCCGTTTCTCTGTTTCGTACCGCGATCAATCGGGAACTGTGCCAAATACCGACCAAAAGCGTTATTCAGGTCAGTTCAATACTGAAATGAAATTAAATAAAGTTGTATCGTTTGATGTAAGTGCCAACTATACCCGCACCCAGAGTGATAACTTGCTCGGACAAGGTTACGGAGGTAACAACCCAATCAACAGTTTAACAGTGTGGTCTGGCCGTCAGATCAATATGCAATCGCTGAAAGAAAACTGGGATCAAAAAGATGCTACAGGCGAATATACTTTCTACAACTGGAATATGAATTACCACATGAACCCATATTTCACAGTTAATCAAAATACAAATAGCCTTCGCCGCGACCGTTTCTTTACCAAATCATCAGTATTTGTACAGCCTTTGAGTTACCTGAAATTTGAAGGACGCGTTGGGTTTGACTATTACAACATGAAGTCCTTCGAACGTCATTACAAAGATTATTCAGATTATCCTGACGGAGGTTTTGATCAACGTACATATAATAACAGTGAAATCAACCTCGACTTTATTGCTTCATTCAATAAAGTATTTGGCGATTTTAATGTTGCAGTTGTTGCCGGTACAAACTACCGCGATGTGAACTACGATTACGACAGAAGCGGCGCTTCAGCATTAACTGTTAATGGTGTTTACACCTTATCAAACAAAGTTGGTGATGCTATTGCCGAAATGGACCACAGTCATTTACGTTCGAACTCTGTTTACTCAACAGGTTCTTTAGGATGGAAAAATCAGGTTTACGTTGACCTGAGTGCCCGTAACGACTGGAGTTCAACCATTAACGACTCATTCTTCTATCCTTCAGCAAGTTTGAGCTGGTTACCTACCGAATCGTTTGAAGGAATTAAAGGCAATGTATTATCCTTCCTGAAACTTCGCGGTGGATGGGCCGAAATTGGTTCAGCAACATCACCTTACCGTAACCGCGCCTACTACTATGCCGAAACAAGCTCGTTTAAAGGAGTAGCTCAAATGTATAAAAGCTATACCTATCCAAATGCAGGATTGAGACCTGAAAGTGTCAGAACCTGGGAAGTTGGTTTGGAAACAGGTCTGTTTAACGAACGCCTGCACTTAGACTTTGCTTATTACAGAAAAATGACTGAAGACCAGATCATGAACGTTTCTACTTCAAACGTAGTTGGATTCTCGGCCATGGTTTTAAATGCCGGAAAAATCAGATCGAAAGGGGTTGAAATTCAACTTCGCGGCGACATTATAAAGAAAAAAGATGGATTCAACTGGTCAAGTACACTGAACTTCACCAAAGACAACAGCGAAGTTCTTGAACTTGCTCCTGATTTTCCAAGCTTAAAATCATATCAATTAGGTTGGACATGGGGTATTGCTAACCAGGCAATCGCCGGTGAACCTTGGGGTGTTTTGGTTGGTACTGGTTATGCCCGTACTGAAGATGGTGCTATCAAAGTGAACAAAAGAGGGTTAATCACAACCGCTGCCAGCCAGAAAATTGGTTATGTTGCTCCTGATTTCCTTACCGGATTGAGAAACGATTTCTCTTACAAAAATTTATCATTTGGGTTCTTCTTTGATTTACGCATCGGAGGCGATATCTGGTCGCAGTCGATGAGTCACAGTTACACTGCTGGTACCGCAATGGAAACAGTTAAAAACTCAGTTCGCGAACGCGCCATTGTTGCCGGTAAAGATGTAATGACCAATGAAAGATTTGTAATGCAGGATGCCAGCGGTAACTGGGTGCCAAACACCATTGAAACCGACGCTCAAACCTGGTTCGAAAGTGGTGGTGTGGCTGAAATGTATGTTTTCGACGGATCATTCCTAAAACTTCGTGAAGCTTATATTACCTACAACCTGCCAAAATCACTGCTCTCAAGAACTAATTTCTTAAGCAAAGCAACTGTTTCGTTAGTTGGATCTAATCTTGCACTTTTATGGGTACACGACTCAAACACTCTTCGCCTCGATCCTGAAGCAGGTGGTGTTTCAAGCGATACCCGTGGAGTTGGATACGAACAGGCCTCTGTTCCTTCATCGCGCAGTTTTGGTCTAAAACTTAATCTTACCTTTTAATCCCAAAGAGATAAAATCATGAAAATAAATATATTGAAATGGTTAGGCATATCGCTGACAGCCTTTGCGTTAACAACTGGATGTACCAGTTCGTTCGATGAAATCAATACCGACCCGGATGCTCTTTCATCCGTTCCGCCAACTAACATTCTGGCTGATGCAATTCGCTCAACCGCAACGCAGCATGGTGGTGACATGGATGGTTATGGCACATTTGCAGGGTATATTGTAAAAATTCAGTACATGGACTACCTAAGCGGACTTATTCCATCGAATAATACCTATGGAAACCGCTGGTATAACTGCTATTGGGGTAACAAACAGCTGAACACATTACTTCAAAACACTGAGGCAAGCGCCGACGGCACTAAAAACATTCGCTGGGCTGCCAAAATATGGAAAAACTTCATGTGGATTTACACTGTTGACGCATGGGGAGATATTCCTTATTCTGAAGCTTTAAAAGGTGAACCAGAAGAAGGTGGCGTACTGCTTTCGAAATTCGATACTCAGGAATCAATTTATACCGATGTTCTTAAGAATCTGAAAACAATTGCCGACGAAATGGCTGCTGGCATTGGGGATGATAACATTGGAGAAGGTGACTTCCTGTTCAATGGCGATCCTGTTCTTTGGCAAAAATTCTGCAACTCTCTCAGATTGAGAACTGCAATGCGCATCTCAGGAGTTGCTCCGGCTCTGGCCAAACAAACAATCGAAGAAATTTGCGGCAATCCAAACAAATATCCTTTGATTGAAACAAATGAAGAAAATGCATATTTCTGGTGGCAAGGTTCTTCTCCTTACTTCGAACCATGGTATGACAACAAACGCACACGCGATGACCACGGTTTATCTGACATATTCATTAACCATTTGGTATCGACAAATGACCCTCGACTTAAAGCAATTGCAAAACCTGCAACTGTCGACAACGTTTACCGTGGATTCCAAAACGGAGCTGCAACACAGCCTCAGCTCAATACAATTTCGAGAATTGGAGCCATTTACCGCGATAATCCATCCGGATTTACTCCATTCTATAAATCATGCGAAACCTTCTACATTAAAGCCGAAGCAGCTCTGTTAGGATACAATGTAGGTATTTCGGCAGCCAATGCTTATGAAAAAGCCGTGCGTCTGTCAATGGAAGACAACGGAATCTCTGCAGCCGAAACTGATGCTTATCTGGCCGCCAGCGGAAAATGGGATAATACTAAAGCCCGTATCTGGTGGGATCAATGGGTAGCATTATTTAAAGAAAACCACGAAGCATGGTGTTTATACCGCAGAACTGGAGTACCAACAACCAATTATCCGTCGCTTAACTCAGTTTTCGGAAAAACTCATACCGACCAGCCATTCCGTTTGCCATACCCCCAAAACCAGTACAATTACAACAAAGACCAGGTTGAACTTGCTGTAAAAAACCAGGGGATAGTTGATTATTGCTGGGGTAAACAATTATGGTGGGATACCCGTCAAGGAGTTAAATAAAAAACAATAAGGTTTTAAAACTCCATTACAGATTTTTTTCAGTTGAAATAAATGGCTTCTCAGATGGTTTTAGGGCTTGCCTTAAGACCATCTGTCTTTTTATGAGGCTTCCAGTCCGTGAATATGCAGCATTTAAAGGAATCCGATAGCCTCTCACAGGCACTGAGCAATTCCTCGTTTATCTCCTTATCTCATAGTATTGCTTTTGGACAACCCTATCTCAAGATGGGACTATGCATAAAAACAAAAAACCCGCCTTATGTAAGACGGGTTTCGTTTATATAGGAGTTTGATTTTTTACATTTTATTTAAATGTACAGCCAATGATGATTTCAGATTTGCTGCTTTGTTTTTATGAATAACATTCTTTTTTGCAAGCTTGTCAATCATCGACACAACTTTAGGTAAAGCCACTGCAACAGTTTCTTTATTTTCCTCAAGACGCAATTTCTTCACAGCATTACGCATTGACTTTGCATAGTACTTGTTCTGTAATTTTTTTACTTCGTCTTGTTTAATTCTCTTTTTTGCTGACTTATGATGTGCCATCTTTTTGTTCCTAAATTGTTAAATTTATTTGTAGCCCGTAGGGGATTCGAACCCCTGCTACCAGGATGAAAACCTGGCGTCCTAACCCCTAGACGAACGGGCCAACTTGTTTATTCCCTGATTTTGGGACTGCAAAAATAAGTCATTTTTTTTAGCCTCCAAACTTTTTCAGATTTTTTTTCCAAAATTCCTTGGCTTCGTTTAGCCGTCGGCGTTTTTTATTTTGGCGCTGCAAAGAAAAATAAGATTTTCGAAACTACAAACAAAATGACAAAAAAAATTATCGCCATTCAACTATCGTTCCGCGGTTCTTTTGAAGCAGCTTTTCAGGCATAGATGCAACAATCTCTTTCCAAAGCAGATCGATGAGTTTATACTTGGCGAAATGTCTTGAAAACACTAGGCTGACCTCCCTCAGCGGGTTGGAATCTGAAAAAGTGCGAACATGCTCAAATCGCGCTTCACTCATTCCCAGCGTCGCAAGTTCCGGAATAATGGTCATTCCGCCTTCTTTATCGATGATATTCATAATGGTCTCGAGCGATCCTGCTTCAAACTGAAATGGCAGTTCTGAATTGACTGCGCCTTTAAAAGAACAGAGGTTGATAACCTGATCGCGAAAACAATGGCCATCACTTAGAAGCCACAATTCAGGAGTAGCAATATCTTTAAGTTTTATAACCGGATTCTGTGCAAGCGCATGATCATCGTGTAAATAAAGCAGCATCCCCTCGTAAAACAAAGGTTTTTCATTAATCCGATCCTCATGAAGTGGGGTTACCAGAATTCCAACATCAATTAAGTCACGGTTGAGACGATCGATAATGTTCGCTGTTGTCAGCTCCTCAACCTTGATATTTATATTAGGATATTTCCGCTTATAATTACCAATAAACAAGGGCAAAAGGTACGGCGCCAGCGTAGGAATAATCCCGATTTTAAGCTCTCCTGAAATCAGGTTTTTATGCTCTTTTATAATGTTATTTATTTTTTGTGATTCCTGAAGGGTAATACGGGCCTGCTCAATTATGCGACGGCCAACATCGGTTGGAATTAAAGGTTGTTTGCTCCGATCAAAAATAATGACTTCGAGGTCTTCCTCCAGTTTCTTAATCTGCATACTCAACGTTGGCTGCGTGATAAAACAGTTTTCTGCTGCTTTACCAAAATGCCTGAAAGTATCCACTGCAACAATGTACTCAAGTTGGGTTAAGGTTATCATAGGTTTAGATTTACCTGCTAAATTAATCAAAAACTTAGTTATTTATCCGTAATAACACTTTTTTACCAGAATGCCGCAACCTGTTTTCTTCACATTCTACCGAAAAAGCATCTGTCGCTGCCATTCGAACAATCCAACTGAAAGCGCATGCGATACATTCATCGACTTACATTTTCCGGTCATTGGAATGTGCACCTGTAAAGTACATCTCTGTAAAATTTCATCGGGCAACCCGTTTCGTTCGTTCCCCAAAAGAAATACAATATTTTGAGGCAATTCAGTTGTGAAAATATTGGTCGAAATTTCGCTGGTTTCAACAGCCACTATCGCATATTCCCGATTGAGGAGATTAAAAAAGTCTTCAGGAGCAATAAATGTTAGTTCCACATTGCTAAAGCTCAGCCCCGCGGTCTTCTTTATCGAAGACATTCTCATCTGAAAGTTCTCACCCAAAATAAAAACCTGGTTAGCTCCCAAATTATCGGCCAACCTGATCATATTACCAATATTCTCGGGATTGATGATTTGCCAGGCAGCAATTATTGGTTTGCGGGTAAGCTCCGGATATTTTCGATCATTAAAAAAAACTATTGAATTTGTTTCCATCGTTCGCGGAATATCTTTTTCTTTGAGGTACAAAAGACAGGTTTTTTAGCTTGAAAACAATGAGAAATACCAAAATAGTTAGTGCAATATTACTCCTGACTGTCCTCATTTCGTGCGGCAAATCCTACAAAGAAAGAGCTGCCGAAAAACTGCAGGCGGCTACTTTATTATGCGAAAAAGGCGATACAATTACGGCTTTGCAGCAATTAGATTCGGTGCAGATTCAGTTTCCAAAAGCATTTGCATCGGTTGAAAAAGCAAAAACTCTAAGCAACAAAATCAATTCGGCAATCTTATCGCGTAAACAAGACCAATATGCTCAGGTGAGCAATCGATTGATTGAGCTTGAAAGTTTATTCGACAAGGAAAAAACTGAATTCGACAGGTTTACACAATACATTCATAAAATGCAGAAGTTTGAACGTCGCTGGAATCAGTCGTTCATTCAATTGCACCTCGATGAAAGAGGAGAATTATACATTTCGAGTAATTATTATGGTCCAGAATGGCTCAATCATACCGGCATCCGGGTGTACGATGGCATATTTCAGGCGAAGACTGACTCGGTAGGACTTGACGATAATAACAACCATCATAGCGACTTCATGAATCTACACTGGGAAAAAGTGAGCTACAAAAATGGGAAAGACAATGGCGTAATTCAGTTTATAGCCGACAATGCCGACCGAAATCTGAAAGCTGTTTTTCTTGGAAAGAGGATGTATTTTATTGTACTCGAAAGTTTTGACAAACAGGCAATCAAAGATGCATTGTCGCTATCCAACGCGTTGAAACTGAAAGCTGCGCTTCAGAAGGAGATTAAAGAACTTCAGTCGCGACTGAATTAATTGACACGGGAAAGCTATTCTTTAGCGTTTATCAATTCCCGTATTTTGAATGCCAGATCTTCAGAAAGTTTAATTGCTGACTCCTGATTCAGATGGCTCCCGTCGTAAGTTTTATAACCATTTGGCTTCAGATCAATCCAGTGTCCTCCTGCTTTACTGAACAACACACTTAAAACCGCCTCATTATATAGCCCCGCCGAATCTTCCAGCTCGCGCATTGGCATCGATACCGGTGGCCTAAATCCAACAACGCAAATTCCACTATCGCTCCAGGTTTTAACCTGATGAATCAACCCGTCGATGTATTGTTTCTCAACTTTATAATTGGCAAAATCGTCAGTATATGAAGGCATAGCCTCCATAGTATCAACAGGAAATTTTTCAGACTGAACATATCCATTGGAATGATATTCATTTAAATAATAACCCGATGATTGCTGATTTTTCATCAAATCCCGAATCCCTTCGGGGCTGGTAGCCGAAAACTGATAAAGAATGCCATTCAAATATAACCGTTCAAAAACATCTTCGCGTGGACGCTTCCGTTCCTGCTGAAACTGCTCATTTTTCTGAGTGAACGCGGTAAGGCAATTGGGCGAAACACCCAAAACAATTACCTTTTTCTGACCATTTTTAGATAATTTTCCTTCAGCAGCATTGAACATTTCGGCGTTTAATCCTCCGTTTGAATACCCAAAGTTCAGCACTTTCATTCCAGGAAGATTTTTCTCCATAATTTCCGGCGATATTCCTCTGTAAACCCGCGAATCGCCCATCACGACAATCTGATATTTCTCCGGAGCAAAAGTTTTTTGTGTCCAGAAACGATCACGAAGATATTTTTCCTTGTTTTTAGGCAGAACAAAGCTCAATAACCCGATCAAAACCGAGGCCATCACTAAAGTTATAATAAGATCAGGTCGCCGTTTCATTCCCTAAAATTGAAAATAAATAAATTCACTGCCATTTCCCCTGAAGTAAACTATTGAAGTTATCAACAAGGCATACAGAACCATTTCGAACCACATCCACCGTTTGGACTCCCAATCGATTCTATTTTTTACGCCTGCAGCCTCAAGTAGTTCCCGTAAAAACATGACAGTCAGAAAGACTGTTCCATTTAGCCCCCACCCCAGCGTTACCGGTCCGGCAAACGAGAACATAGTTTTTACAATATGCCAGGCTTTACCAATGGATTCGGCCCTGAAGAACACCCAGGCCACCAGTACCTGAACCATTACCAAAAACCATCCTGCCACTTTCAAAAATCGATTTTTACTGAAATAGTCGGGCCAACCCAAAATCCGTTCAAGCGAAAGAAAAAATGCATGAACTGCGCCCCAGGAAATGAAAGTCCACGAAGCGCCATGCCACAATCCAGAAAGCAACATGGTAATCCACATATTCAGATGCTGGAAAAACTTTCCTTTTTGGTTTCCTCCTAATGGAATATAAACGTAATCCCGGAACCAGGTTGAAAGCGAAATATGCCAGCGTGTCCAGAAATCGCGCAACGATGTGGAAATGTATGGATGATTAAAATTCTCAATAAAATCATATCCCATCCATTTGGCCAGACCTCGTGCAATGTCGCTATAACCAGCAAAGTCGCAGTATATCTGAAAAGCAAAAGCCATCATAACTCCCCACCAGTAAAACGACGATGGATTCACCTCGGGGGAACTAAATGCGGCTACCACCAAAGGCGCCAGATTGTCGGCAATCACCATTTTCTTGAAATATCCCTTTACCAGAAAACGAAACCCAATCCACGCATTATCTTTTGAAATGGGAGAAAGTTTCAGAAGCTGTGGCAGCATCATTCTTGCCCTTATAATAGGACCAGCCACAAGCTGTGGGAACATGGAAAGAAAGGCAAAAAAGTGGATAATACTCTTAGTCGGTTCAAGCCTTTTTTTGTACACATCGATCGTATAGCTCAAACTCTGAAAAGTATAAAAGCTGATACCAACCGGAGTTACCAGAAAGAACTCAGGAATATGATTAACCAACGAAAACTGGCCGCTTAGACCTAAAAAAGAATCGAGAGTGCGGGCGATAAAACCAGAATACTTAAAAACAGAAAGAGAGCCGATGTTGGCAATCATGGAAAGAATCAGGAAAAGCTTCCGGTGCTTCTCATAACGTGCCATTCCAATCGCAGCAGTAAAATCGACCAGTCCACTGAAAATGATCAGAAAAAGAAAGCGCCAGTCCCACCATCCGTAAAAGAAGAATGATGCAGCGGTCAACCACAACAAACGTCCTTTGAGCCGATTTCCGATTAGCTTTGAAACAAGGAAGTAAACGACTGCAAAAACAACAAATATGAGTGAGTTAAAAAGCATGGATTGATTTGGCAGATAAAAATAGGACTTTTCTCCAGATTCCTATTATCTGACATTAAGTTGAGAATCCCGCCAAATAAATGCCTGAATTAAACCAGTTTCAGAATCTCTTCGGCCGGCCTGGCTAAAACGGCATGAGAGCCTTTTATTACCAGCGGACGCTGCATTAATTTGGGATTTTCAACCAGAATCTGAATCCATTCGTCTTCGGTAAACTCTTTGCCCTTATATTCCAACCGATAAAGTTCTTCTGAAGTGCGTATAATATCGTTAACTGACATGTCTGATTTATACAAAAATTCTTTGATTTCACGAGCTGTTATTCCGCTCTTCATGTAGTCAATTATCTCCACTTCAAAACCCTTTTCTTCAATATATTTTAGTCCCTCGCGGCTTTTGGCACAACGCGGATTGTGATAAATTTTCATCATATTCTGGTGTCTTTTTTTGATGTAAGTATAATAGTCCTCCTGAGCGCGATAACGCTGACCATTCAGCTGATTATTGTACCTGTTGCTTAATTCGCTGTCGAGAATGCGGGCCTTGGAATTGTCGCGAAGCTGTATCCGGAGTAATTCTTTTAGTTCAGTCCTGATTTCCGGAGAATAAATCGGGCAGGCCACCTCAATACGACGGTCGAGATTACGTGGCATCCAGTCGGCTGACGAAATATAAATATCATCTTTACCGCCATTGGCAAATAAAAACGCACGGGTATGTTCGAGGTACTTATCAACAATACTAATCGCTTCAATATTTTTGCTCAGGTTTGGATCGCCGGTTTTCAGCCCGAATATCCCGCGAATGATCAGCTGAATTTTAACTCCGGCCTGACTTGCCTCATAAAGTTTGTCAATCATTTCTGGATCGATGAGGCTATTCATTTTCAGAATCATGTAGGCCGGCTTTCCCTTTTTTGCATTGGCAATTTCCTGATCAATTTTATGAATAAAAAACCTTCGCATCGAGAACGGACTGATAATGATCTGTTTACTATTGAAGTGATAATACGTATGTTTGAAAAACTCGAACATATTCGCCACATCTCCAGCAATCTCCTGATCAGCCGTCATTAAACCCTTGTCAGCATAAACTCTGGCAGTTCCTTCGTGGAAATTTCCGGTGCCGATGTATGCATAATTTCGAAGTCCGTTTTTTTCCTTACGCTGTATCCAGGCCAGTTTGCAGTGCACCTTCAATCCGGGAATTCCGTTGATAACCTGCGCCCCTTCATCCTGTAACTTATTCGACCAGAAAATGTTGGCCTCCTCATCAAACCGGGCCTGCAATTCAATGACCACAGTTACTTTTTTACCATTACGTATGGCGTTCAATAGTGCATTAACCACCTTCGAGTTTTCGGCAACACGGTAAATTGTGATTCCAATCTCGCGAACTTTAGGATCAATGGCCGCTTCCCTTAGCAAATCAATAAAATGTGAGAAGCTTTGGTAAGGATAATGAAGCAAAATATCCTTCTTCCGTAGTTTCTTTAATATGCTCTGTCGTGCCGGCAGATCCTTGTGCGGAACCGGAGAAAGATTTTGATAATAATGCCGCGATTTCCCAATATCCGGGAAATTCATAAAATCTTTATGATTGTGATACCTGCCCCCAGCTACTGTTTTTTCAGCCCCGTCAAGTTTCATCTTTTTCATGATGAATTCGAGCAGATCGGCTGGCATTTCACGATCGTAAATAAGCCGGACCGGTATTCCTATTTTGCGCTTTTTGAGGCTGAGTTCCATCTTTTCCATGAAACTCTTCGAGATATCGTCGTCAATATCCAACTCGGCATCGCGGGTAACTTTAATGGTATAAGCCTCGAAATGATCGTAATTGAAAATGGGGAAAATATCATTCAGACAAAACCGAATAACATCGTCAACCAGAATGACGTACTTTTTATTTCCCTGCTCGGGCAAAACCAGGAAACGCGAAACCGAGCGACTCGGAACCCGAATCAGGGCATAAGCAAATTTTTCAGGAGATTTTAATTTCGAGAGTTTTACTGCCAGATAAACCGACTTATCGCGCAAATAGGGGAACTTCATCGATTTCCCAAGCATAATCGGCACAATATTCGGAAGCACCTTGGTATTGAAATACTTTCGCACATAAACCCCCTGTTCGTGCGTCAGTTGCTTTTCGTCGAGCATGAAAATGTTTTCATTGGCAAGCTCAACCCAAATATTCCGGTAAATTTCCTGAGCCTTTTGCTGGTGCTTGACTACTGTTTCCTGAATCTCATCGTACAATTCGCTGGCAGTGTAATTCCCTAGAAGAGCTTCATCGTCTTTACCCAACTCGAGCATCCGACGAACCGTAGCAACTCTTACCCTGAAAAACTCATCCAGGTTATTTGAGAAGATACCCAGAAACCGGATTCGTTCGAACAACGGAACCGTGGGATCTTCAGCCTCCTGAAGCACCCGTGCATTAAACGAAAGCCAGCTGATTTCACGATTGTTATATATGCTCGATTCTCTCATTTCCTGAATTTTAGCTTAACGGGAAAATAAACAGTTCCCTATAGTTTAAGTTTATCCAAGCCTTTCTGAATTGCGTCTTTAAAAACCGGAAGATCAACGATCTCCTTTAAAGGCAATATGCGATCCTTCGGAGGTTTATTCTCATCCTGGAGGAATAGTTCGAACCAGCCCACATTCTGCCATTGATTGAGTTTGTAACCCACTTTCGAAAACTCGCCACATTTTACGTAGCCAAAATTTTCGTGAAACGAAACACTCGGTTCATTCGGCATGGTAATAATTGCCAGTAAGTCGGCAATTCCCTGGTAACGCACCATTTCGTTCAGGCTGGTATAAAGGGCATGGCCCACTTTCCGGCGCTGAAAATCGGGATGCACATAAACCGATACTTCTTTCGACCAGCGGTACGAAGCCCTGCTGCGATAACCCGATGCATAGGCATAGCCCGCAATCCGGCCATCAATTTCACAGACAAGGTATGGCAATTCGGCCATAATTCCCTGCATCCGTTCCCAAAACGATTCTTCCGACGGAACCTCTTCTTCAAAAGTAACCGAAGTATCAAGAATAAACGGGGTATAAATTTCCAGAATTCCCCTGACATCGCGCTTTTCTGCAAGTCGTATTATTGCATTCATATTTAAAAAGTTCCAAATTAACTTGTTCTATTTAGAATCAATCCGTCATTCCTTCAATCCTTCAGTTACTCATCGTCGCTGAATTCCATCAGGAAAGCCTTGATAAAACCATCGATTTCGCCATCGAGTACGGCCTGAACATTACCCGATTCAAAGCCTGTGCGCACATCTTTAACTAATTTATAAGGCTGCAAAACATACGAACGGATTTGAGACCCCCACTCGATTTTCTTCTTAGAAGCATTGATCTGTTCTTCCACTTCGCGGCGTTTGCGAAGTTCCAGCTCGTACAACTGCGATTTCAGCAATCGTAATGCGTTTTCTTTATTGGCTAGCTGCGAGCGGCTCTCGGTATTCTCGATAATTATCCCGGTGGGTGCATGCCGAAGCCGAACCCCGGTTTCAACTTTGTTTACATTCTGCCCGCCTGCCCCACTCGACCGAAAAGTGTCCCAGGTGATATCGGAATCCCTGATTTCCACTTCGATGGTGTCGTCAATTGCCGGCGAAACAAACACTGAAGCAAAGGAGGTCATCCTCTTGTTTTGAGCATTAAACGGCGAAAGTCGTACCAACCGGTGAACTCCGTTTTCACTTTTCAGATAGCCGTATGCATATTCACCTTCGAACTCTATGGTGCAACTTTTCACTCCGACTTCATCGCCGGCATGAAATTCGACCGTTTTTACATTGTATCCCTGTTTTTCGCCGTAGCGCATATACATGCGCATCAGCATATCGGCCCAGTCGTTGCTTTCGGTACCACCAGCCCCGGCATTAATCCGAAGGATAGCTCCCAGTTTGTCTTCTTCTTTCCGAAGCATATTTTTGGTTTCCAAAGCCTCGATAAGTTCCAGCGTTTCACTGTAATGCTCATCTATATCGGCCTCAGTAGCTTCTCCCATCTCGAAAAAATCGTACAACACCAGAAAATCCTCCATACTGAGATTGACTTGTTTGTAGCCATCCGTCCAAACTTTTATCGAACGAATAACTTTCATCTGAGCTTCAGCTTCTTTGGGATTATTCCAGAAGGCCGGATCCTGAGTTTTCAGTTCCTCTTCCTGTAGTTGGATTAATTTCTGATCGTAGTCAAAGATGCCTCCTTAACGCATCCCGGCGATCATTGAGGTCTTTAACCTGTTCTTTGAGAATCATTCTTTTGTTTTATAATGTTACTAAAAACAAAAGTAGAAAATGAATCGGATAATTCAGAAGCGATGCAAGATTTGTTGATCACGCTCCAATTCGAAAAACAGAAAGGGGATTTGCATCTTAAGATGCGAATCCCCTTTCTAAATATTATCAGTCAGAAATTATTGTCCCCAGACCATACTCTTATCAGCAAATGACACGGTTTGCAAATTATACGAATCGCCATTTGGTTCGTACAAATAAGCGTTTAATCTAACGGTATAAGTTTTTCCAACAACTGGTGTGAAACCGGTAATCCAGCCGCCCGATGTTGCAGAAACGGAAAAAGTTTTCAAAGTATTAACCAACTCGGGGCTTCCAAAAACCAAATTCGCTCCATCATAAATATTGATTGCATAACTGTCAGCACCCGTTACTGTAGCCCAGGTAATAGTCATTTCGCTCTTTGAGGTTACATATTCAGTTTTTTCAATTACCGGAACAGGCAACACCACCCCCGACACCTCATCCTGGAACTCGTCGGTTGCCCCATTTCCAAAAACCGCATTAAAATTAAAGGTAGTTGCAACTGGCTTCACTGTTGTAAATTCGGCCTCGGGCGACTCATAATAAAAATTGGTTTTAAAACCCTGGTTCATTTTAAGAGTATAAGTTTTACCGGTTTGAAGAGCATTCGTCGCCGTTACACTTTTAAACTCGCCGAAGGTATAAGCATACAACGAATATCCATAAACAACGTTTGTTCCGGATTTTTTGACAATTATAATAGCATCGCCTGTTCCCGAGGCGGCATCATCGCTCTTCGAGCATGATCCAAGGAATAAGGCAGTTAGTAAAAAAACAATCGAGTAAATCAGTTTCATGGGTATATTTTTTGAAAATGTATGTCATTTAAATATCCAGATGCTTAATGTTTCATTAAGGTTGCCGGTACAAATATATTTATTTGCGGATCAAACTTAAGGATGATCGATTTTATTGTGCATCAGTTAGGTTGAAATGGGAAAAACCAACCTTAAAATGCATCTGTTCAAAACTTTTTCGAAGCTGTTTTGAATTCATGATTAAAGTTTTATCTTTGCGCCACAAATTTCAATAACTGTTTATCATTTAAAATTAAGCAAAATGCCAGCAAAAATCAGATTGCAGCGACATGGTCGCAAACGGTATGCTTACTATCACATTGTGATAGCTGATAGCAGGGCACCACGGGATGGTAGAAACGTTGATAGAATTGGATCTTATAATCCAAACACTAATCCTGCTACTATCGATCTCGATTTTGACAAAGCTTTAACCTGGCTTGCCAACGGTGCTCAACCAACCGACACAGTAAGAGCTATTTTATCTTACAAGGGAGTATTGTACAAAAAACACCTTTTAGGTGGTGTTGCCAAAGGAGCTTTCACAGCTGAAGAAGCTGAAGCTAAATTTGAAGCTTGGACAGCTGAAAAAGCTAAACAAGTTCAGGCTAAAAAAGATGGTTTAACACAAAGCGCTGATTCATCACGCAAAGCTCAGCTCGACAAAGAAGCTAAAAAGAACGCAGAAAGAGCTCAGGCAATTGCAAAACGCAATGCTGAAGCCGCTGCTGCTGCCAAGGCTGCTCCAGCTGAAGAAGTTGCCGAAGAAGCTGCTCCGGAGGAAACTGAAGGATAATTATTCGCAGAATCCTGTTTTTAACTTCGGTTAAAACAAACAATTTATAAAGCGACAGAGAATTCTGTCGCTTTTTTCTATTTTTAAAGCGATGGAAACAATACCTAAAAACAATTGTGTCAAAATAGGGTACACCCAGAAACCGCACGGTATTCACGGGGAGTTGGTCGTTCGTTTCGACGAGCAGTATTACGAAACGTTGGAGGAATGCCCAACTCTTTTTCTTGAGATCGACAATTTGCTGGTTCCTTATTTCATTTCGGAAGAAGGTTTGCGCTTCAAATCGGGCGAATCAGTAATCGTTAATCTGGATTGGGTCGACTCCGACAAAAAAGCCAAAGATTTATGCGGCCTTTCTGTTTATGTCGATCAGACCGACGTGATTGAACTGGACGATGAACTTAGCCCCCATGCACTTATCGGGTTTATGCTTTTCGATGAAACACTTGGCCAAATCGGGGAAATAAATGACGTACACGACTACTCCGGGAACCTGCTGCTTTCGGTCGATTATCAGGGTAACGAATCACTCATTCCGCTTAATGAAGATTTGATTGTTCGTTTAGACGAAGACCTTCGTGAAATAGAATTGCGCATTCCGGAAGGACTCTTCAACCTTGACGAAGAATAGTGTCGGTTAAGCTTTGGTCCAGATTCGTGTGTTCAGATTTAATTCCTGAACAAGCACTGAAATCATTCCAAAAAGATCGAACATTTCTTTTACATCAGCAAAATTCACTCCTGAACGGAAAATATTGGGTTCGAAAAGAGCCGTAGAAAAGCCTTTTGCAAAATACACCCTCGAGCCCACAAACGAGAAGTAAATATCACCATCGAACCGTTGGTGCAGATGGACCATGGCTTCCATAATTGCCGGGGTAAGAATGTAACGGGATTCAACCTGATCGGAACTATAAACAACGAACAGTTTCTCAAAATCCGGATTCTCCAGTTTTACCAGCTCTCCCCGGGAGCTTAGTTTCTGAAGGCTTTGCCCGAAAGCCCCAAGCAGGCGTTCTGCGGTATCGGGAAGTACAAAAGTTGTCCCTGAAAAATACTTATTGAAATCGGCATGCATAAACAGCCCACGAAAAATAGTGATCCACTGCTCATGGCGTTGTCCCTTCGAGCCATAAGTTACCTGTTTGTACTCAGTATGTAGCTCTGAGAACTGAAAATCCGTCCTATCAATCATTCCCGACACAAAATCATCGCCATGATATCGGTCGTATCGATGCGGAAACAAACAACTTTGCCAATACGATTCTTCGGAAATGCAGCTATCACAATTATATTGCCATTCAGGATTAATCAACTTAACCACTTCGGCAACAACACCCGATTTAAACGACTCGCGGTACCGTTTCTTTTGCTGAGAGGTTTTATATATAAAGTAAATAAGTAGTGCAAGAGAAATCAATACTACCAGAATAATTACCACCACATGAGGATTCTGGCTGATCAGCCAGAAATTCATGGCAGCTAATGCGGCAAGTAAAAGAATGGTAAGCAAAACATTGTAGAGAATACCTTTTCGCACTGCTTCGAGAGTCACCAACTGCCCTTTTAGCTGCGACTCAAAAAGTGCTTTAAGCTCGTTTTCGGAAACCATAAAAATGCGATTACGACTTGAATAAATCTTTCACATTTACATTTTGACGCTCGTCTTCCGAAGCCAGAAATACCTGCCTGGTTTTCAAAAGCATCATGCCTGCCAACAAGTTTCCGGGAAACATTTCGATGGCATTGTTATAGTCGGTTACAGCGCCGTTGTATGCGCGGCGGGCTGCAGCAATCTGCGATTCAACTTCGTTAAGTGCCCGTTGCAAATCAATAAAATTCTGGCTTGCCTTCAAATCAGGGTAATTCTCAACGCTGACCATTAATCCGGAAAGCGCCGAGGTAATCTGATTGTCCAATCTGACGCGATCCTCAGCGTCCAGATCATGTTTAAGGGCTTGCGATCGCAATTCCGTAATTTTGGTCAGCAAATCTTTCTCGTGTGTTGTATATTGCTGTACCGCAGCCACAAGATTGGGAATCAAATCGTATCGGTTTTTGAGCTGCACATCAACGCTCCCAAATGCGTAAATGACCTGGTTCTTTTTGCTCGTCAGATTATTGAAGATCGCAACAAGAATGAGAAGAAATACTAAAACAATTGCAATTACCACTATCATTGTTGTGTTCATGATGTTTGTATGTTTGGTTTTTAAAGTTTGGCAGCTTATGCCGATTATTTCTAATTTTATGATTGTAAAAGTACTCACTGAAACGCCGTTTATCAAACTTTAAAGGCGATTGCATGATTTTACTCGGCGAATTAAAGGTTGACATAGGGAACCGGAGATTCTTCAGAACAACTTTGATGAAATAAAAAGTCACCAAATAATTTTTGCGTTTTGCAACTTCGAAAATAATTTGGCGTCTATAATAGCGTTTAAAAGGACAAAAATTAACTATTAATATTTGAAAGTCGATGAAAACAAAACTAGCAGCAGCAATTATCTTATTCGCACTTACCCTGGCCGGAGTGCAGGTCCGTGCCGACGAACAAAACCGAAAAGTCGATCCGTTTACCGAAATCTCGCTGAGAATCGGCGCAAAACTTCATCTGGAACAAGGTGCAAAACAAAACCTCGAGATTGTAGCCAAAGCATCAACCCTCGACGAAATTATTACTGAAGTGAAAGACGGAAAACTGATTATCCGTTTTCCCAATAAAGATTTCTTCTGGAAAACTTTCCAGCCCGGAGAAATCACCATTTACATCACTGTTCCTGAAATCAATGGCTTAGGAGTTTCAGGTTCGGGCGATATAATTGCCGAAGATGAAATCAAAACAAAGATTTTGGATCTCGGAGTTAGCGGAAGCGGCAACATCAAGCTGATGGAATTATCGGCTGAGAGGGTAAAAGCAGCCATTTCGGGCTCGGGCGACATTGTACTGGCCGGTAAATCACCTGCCCAGGATTTGAGTGTTGCCATTTCGGGCAGCGGAAACCTGAAGGGAATGGATTACGCCGCCGAAGATGTTTCGGTTAAAATTGCTGGATCGGGCAATGTTGATATCGAGGCAAAGAGAAACCTTTACGTCAGGTTAGCCGGATCGGGAAATGTTAATTACAAAGGCAAACCTATGATTGACCAATCGATAGCCGGCTCCGGAAAAGTGAGAAATGCGAGATAACCGGATTTATCATTCCGAATAAAACAGGAAGAGGTGGTTTGTTAGAATTTACAAGCCACCTCTTTTGTATTTTTGAACGAGGCAAATTATTTCATCGTCATGATTAATTTGGCCATTTTCACTTCCTTCCACTCCCTGGTTTTTAACCCATCCTTTACCGCGAGTTGGGTTATTAAATCCATCGTTCCGCCCGAATCTTCCATAAATGCAGCCAGCTGCGCCTCATCTTTGTACATGCTGAAGGTAATGTGCGTGCCATAGGCCTCGCTTCCGGCAGGTAAAATGGCACGGAGTAATCCCCAGTTTCCTTTTTTACCCTGATCGACCATTTGCTTATGCCAGGGTTTAAATATTTCCGATTCAACTTTCTCATAGCTGTCATCCAACTGTTTCATGATGTCCAAGGTAGCGATTGTACCAACTTTCATATCGAAGTCGCTCGTTACCTCATCAACCATCTTAAAGAGAACCTGATTTGCCATATCTCTCGATTTTCCGGTTTTATCAAACATGGCATTCAGCTCTTTGTCTGTTTTGGTTGGGTAGGCTTTTTTTGCATATCCGTAAACATCCAATGAATTAATCGCCTTCAGCATATTTTCAAGACTGGAAAACAGGGTAACCGTCAGAAATTGAGATCCTTGTTTTGTTCCGGAGGGAGTTAGAGACCAAAGGTCCCATCCAAGAATTGATTTGTCGGCAACCCGTTGTTTGTGAATACCTGACCAAAATTCTTCAACTTGCTGGTAATCTGATCCATTTTCACCTTTTACCTGCATAAACTCAAACAATAAATACAATTGAGAAGAATTGTTTTGTGCGTTCAAACTTAAGGTCATTAAAATGACCAAAACTAAGGTTAAAAGTCTTTTCATTACTGTAGATTTAAATGTTCGTAATTGACAACAGTTCTGAAACCCTGACATTTCAGGGTTCAATTCGGTAATTAACCGACAATATTTTTTGTGCTATGAGGTGCCAGTTGAACGGATCAACTGTTATTTTGGATAACCCTTCTCAGGGCTTTTGGAGTTTTGATGAATCGTTCAGAAGAAATGCATCATTTAATCCACTCTGACAATCATTTAATTCCGGATTTATTTGGCTATACGTAAGCAAATCAGTTATGTTGGTATTTAAAGACATTTTCATCTTAATATATTAATTTTATTTACATTCATTCCGGAAGTACATTCCTGAATCGGATAATTCAATTGTTCTTCGGATAAACTGCGGACCGGATGATTTTAATTTCAGGCGATTATCCTTTTGCTGTGCGTATAAAATTTATACTTTTGGCGACAGACTTGAATGGGTATGCAAAAAGAAGTCAATTCAGATTATCTTTTATGGAAAAGAATTAAGGCAGGAGAAACTCAGGCCTATCATGACCTTTACATGCAATATGCCGACGTTCTTTTTTCATTTGGTAATATTTACACTAAGGATCAGGATTTTATAAAGGATTGCATCCACGATTTATTCTTCGATCTGTATAAATACCGAAAAAACCTTTCGGACAACGATCATATCCGCAATTATCTGTTCAAATCGCTCAAACGGAAAATTCAGGCTCCTCCTTCGGGAAAATTGAAACTGGTTTACAGCCAGGAAGTTCAGGAGGGAAATGAACAAAGTGCAATTGGCACTGACGCAGAAGATTCAGAATATCAGGAAGAAAACATTGCCAACATACGAAAAGCAATTGATAAACTTTCGGAAAGGCAACAGGAGGTTTTAAACCTTCGGTTTCAGATTGGATTACCCTATACTGAAATTGCCAAAATTCTGGATATTTCGGTGGAATCGGTTCGAACGCTCGTTTACAGGTCGGTAAAAACAATACGCGAAGAGCTGAAATTGAGCAATAACGCGTTGATCCTGTTCTCGATGCAAATCGGGAAACTTTGACTTTTGATGAAAGATGAAGGAAAACAACTATAAAAGAGCTGAAGATATTCTGGCAGATGATTCGCTTTCGGAACATCTGATTAACGGCGAAATTTCTGAAGAAGTAATTCCGGCGGAAGAACTTTTGTTCGCTGAGAATATCCGGAAAGCTCTTGATAGTCCAAAAACACCCTTCAATTTCGACCAGAAAGAGTTACTTGGGAAAAGTATTACCAACCACATAAACCAATCGAAAAAGAATGCGGTTATAATCCGCATCAGTTCGGCTGCAGCAGTGCTCCTGCTTATTGGAGTATCAGTCTTTTTTCAGTTGCAAAACCGGTCGGGTATTGCTCAGTTTGCCTCAACTCTTCCGGCCAAACCTCAGTCAGACTTCACACAGCTCATGCTTCCGGGAGAAAAGATTATACAAATAGAAGCCCAGGAATCGAACATCGAATACTCGGCTACCGGCGAAAAAATAAACATTGACACTTTAAAGACAATTGAGCAAACGGTGAAAACAGGCGACATGGCCTACAACACCGTGATTGTTCCCTACGGAAAAAGGACCCGGATTACCTTATCCGACAACAGCACAATCTGGCTGAACTCGGGATCAAAGCTGGTGTACCCGGTTTGTTTCGACGAAAAGAAACGCGAAGTTTTCCTTGAAGGAGAAGCTATATTCGAAGTGTCTCCCGACCAGGCTCACCCTTTTCATGTAGTCAGCCATAATCTGGAAATTAAAGTATTGGGTACCGTTTTCGACTTAAGCGCTTATGCCGATGATAGTATTGTCAACACCGTACTCGAACATGGCTCGGTAGAGCTGATTTACAAAGGAACATCGATGTTTGGCCAAAATAAAGAAAAAATGACTCCGGGAATGCTGGCCATGTACAATCCTGACAGCAAATCACTTGTACAGAAAAGTGTCAATACCCGTGATTACACTTCGTGGAAAGACGGGTACCTCAATTTGGACCAAAAATCTCTTGGAAGTATTGTTAAAAAATTATCGAGATACTATAATGTGTCTATAGAAATAGAGAGCCAGGACCTTGCGGATGAGACTTTTACCGGACATCTAGAC
Organism: Bacteroidota bacterium; assembly: GCA_021849365.1. GTDB lineage: Bacteria > Bacteroidota > Bacteroidia > Bacteroidales > Prolixibacteraceae > Aquipluma. Next base: position 21,953 of record JAJZSZ010000026.1, read on the forward strand.
CTGAGAAATACTGCAATTCAGGTTCTGGAACTCATTGCCGAAACAATGGATATTGAGATTGTTCAAGCCGGACACCAAATAACAATCAGGAAAAGACAGGCATCAGGGTAGTTTTCACGGTGGAATTTTAATTAAAAGCCTGGCTTTTTTAAAAGAATTTACGGCTTACCTTTGTAACGATAAGTATTCGATTGTTACTCTTATTTTGAATTTTCTGATTTCTTCCCCCAAATAGAATACCGAGCTGTTGAAAATATGAAGAATAAAGCATTTTTATTGCTATTCTGTTTATTAGGGTCTTATCTCATTTCTTCTGCCCAAAACAACAGACTGACGTTGCATCTGAAACAGGTCAGTTTGGGGCAGGTATTTGAATTGATCCAGCAGCAAAGTGAATACATCATCTTTTTCAAAGACAACCAGGTAAACCTCAACCAAAAAGTTACCGTCCAGGCTACAGATCTGACCATTGAAGACATTCTTGATCAGGCACTGGCCAAAACCAACCTGAAATTCAAAGTATTCGACCGGCAGGTTATAATCATTAAAGACAAAGGTCTTCAAAGCGAGTACGATCAGATGCTGACCAATGGTCCGGTGAAAAAAAAGACTGTTACCGGTCATGTAACCGACGAAGAAGGAAATCCGGTCACCGGTGTCACAGTGGTTGTGAAAGGGACATCAATCGGGGTAACCACTAATCCTGAAGGGAATTATAGTCTGGATGTTCCTGAAAATGCTCTTTTCATGGTATTCAGCTATATTGGCATGAGAAAAGTGGAAGTTCCGCTAAAAGACAAAACAGAAATTAACATTACCCTTTTACCTGAAGATTTTGGTGTTGAAGAAGTTATTGTTTCGGCCCTTGGAATTAAGCGAGCCGACAAGGCACTGACCTACGCCACTCAAAATATTGGAGCCGATGAAATTTCGAAAAACCAGGGACTGAACTTCATGTCCGGAATATCGGGAAAAATTTCAGGAATTGAAATTACCCGAAGTGTTGCTGGGGCAGGTGGTTCAACCAAAGTGGTTTTAAGAGGGAACAAATCGCTGAGCGCATCGAGTGAGCCACTTTTTGTAATTGACGGAATCCCGATGGCTAATAATAAGGGCGAGCAAATCGGAATATTTGGCGGATCGGACCAGGGCGATGGACTTTCGCAGATAAATACAGACGATATTGAAAGTATGAGCATCCTTAAAGGAGCAAATGCATCGGCACTTTATGGGAGTCAGGGAGCAAACGGGGTGATTTTAATTACCACCAAGAAAGGAACAGCAGGACCTTTAAAAGCAAATCTCAGTTCAAGCCTTTCATTCGAAAGCATCCAGAGTACTCCTAACCTGCAGTTTGAATATGGAAGTGTAAACAACGCCAAAGAAAGCTGGTCGAATACCAAAGGCAATTATTCGGATGATTTCGTGCGCGATTTTTTCAAGACCGGTGTTTCCAAAGTCAACACCCTGACCATTAGCGGTGGAGGACAACAAACTACAGCCTATTTTTTGTTCTCGAATACTTCGATGAGTGGTATTCTGGACCAAAATAACTATCAGAAAATTAACCTCACGTTTAAGCAATCAACTAAACTATTTGAAGATCGGCTGACGATGAGTTCGAACGTAATGTTGACCGACGAAACGATCAAAAA
>JAJZSZ010000369.1 GCA_021849365.1 Bacteroidota bacterium
ATACTTGGTGACGAAGGCAGCGGTGCAGTTATGGGACGAAAACTGCTGGGCGATTATTTCAAGGAAGTGATGCCAGTTCGTATTCGCGATGAATTTGCCAAACGTTTCGAATTGACCCGCGAAGAAGCGCTGAACCGGGTTTATCGAACCGAAAAGCCCAATCAGTTTCTGGCCCAATTCGTTCCATTTTTATCGGAGCATCGCGATTCTGCTTATTGTCAGGAGTTCGTGCAGCAAAACTTCATGGAATTTTTCGAGCGCAACGTAGTGAAACTGCCCAGTTTTTCGCATTATAAAATCGGGTTCGTTGGCTCGGTGGCTTATCATTTCAGCGAAATACTCAGTAACACTGCTAGTTTTTACGGATACGAAAACATTACCATCCTGAAAGACCCGATTGACGGACTGGAAACGTATTACAAACAAAAAAAATAAATGTTGCGTGTTCCGGGATACGAGTTTCGGGTCAGACAAGAACGCGTAACTCGCAACTCTGAACTACAATAACTTAAACATTATGACCACAATAAGCACCACTGAAGCTGATTCGTTGTATAACGATCTGGAAAAAAAATCGACACGAGAACTGCTACTTGGCATACACGAAGAAGATAAAAAAGTATTACCTGCGGTTCATGAAGCCATTCCTCAAATCGAGAAACTGGTGGAAGAGGTTTACCAGCGCATGAAAAAAGGCGGCCGGTTGTTTTATCTGGGGGCCGGAACCAGTGGCCGTCTGGGTATTTTGGATGCTTCGGAAGTTCCGCCAACTTTTGGTGTTGGACATGATTTGGTGATCGGGCTTATTGCCGGTGGCGACACTGCCATTCGTAAAGCCGTTGAAATGGCCGAAGACAACGAAGAACAAGCCTGGAAAGACCTTGAAAAATATAAGCCCACCGCGCTGGACACCATTATAGGAATTGCCGCTTCGGGCCGCACGCCATATGTGATAGGTGCTGTTAAAAAAGCCCGTACCGAAGGTATTCTCACCGGATGCATTGTGAATAACCGTAACAGCGCTTTGGCACAAGAAGTGGATATCGCCATTGAAGCCATTGTTGGTCCTGAATTTCTGACCGGTAGCACCCGCATGAAATCGGGCACCTCGGCAAAACTAATCCTGAACATGATCACCACCTCGCTGATGATTAAGCTGGGGCGGGTAAAAGGCAACAAAATGGTGAATATGCAGCTTACCAACCAAAAACTGATTAACCGCGGCACCCGCATGATTATGGCCGAATTGGGCTACGATGAAGAAAAAGCCAAACGACTGCTGTTGTTGCATGGTTCAGTAAATGCAGTTTTGGAAGCTAAGAAGGAAGAAAAGAAATAGTGATGGGAATTTTAAATTGTAAATTTCAGGAAGAACCCCAAAACAATCAATTTATAAGAATAAAAACAGAAAAGCTGGAAGCAAGGATATCGGACCGGCTTTTCTGTTTTTCAGTAAAAATGAATTATTCAACAAGGGACATATCATAAGTCCATGTACATTGAATTGGTCCTTCCACCGGAGTCGGAAAAATATTATTGGCTGGCCACTCATCAGGACATTTGGCATTGAAATGCGCTGTAGTTATCAAAGTAGAGCCATCAAATTTTCCACAAAAAACCAAGGTACCCTTTGAAATACCCGGTCCGCTTAATGTACAACCAAGATGCCCCATGATCACATCTGTAATTTTCACACCCGTACCATCAGGAAATGTTAATACTGGAACCGCATACTCAAAAGTAACAACTCCAGAAGGTGTAATTTTTCCGTAAGCATAAAAACTTCTTCCGCCACAGTCCCCGTTCTCAGTAATTAAAAATTCAACATTATTATCTGATTGAAATGTGATTTGCATCTCATTCGGACAGATTCCATCAGCCAGAACATAATCATCAATTACTTTCACGTAATGATAAAGGGTATTTCCTGAAAAGTTTAAAATGGTTCCAGGTGCGTAAATTTCAGCGCTTTTCAATCCATTATCTGCTGGAATCACATCAGTAATTTGATCTGATTTTGAGCAGGAAAACATGCTTAAGCACGTCACAATAAACAAAAATTTAGTCATTGTTTTCATTTTCTTAAATTGTTGGTTGTGGCAATAAAAATTGACTTTTTAAATTTAAGATGATTGAGAAAACAACAAATAGCAATTTGAATGCAATAACTTGCAACCTAATTGAAAATCTTAGATTTATATTGCATGAAATACAATTTCCAGAATCTCATTTGACTAATGTTGATGGTAGTTTGACTCATAAGTCAAAAAATAATTATAAAGTCCCATTGTTTTTATCATATCGATATAACGCGGATCCTTATGCAGAAATTCACACTCGAGAGCACTGAATATTCGTGGAATCCATGGTCTGCGCTCTTTAACAGCCTTTTCCAGATGATTCAGTACCGCTTCTTTATTTCCAAGCTGGGCATAATAATTTGCCAGAATAATGGGTGAAGGATTTGGTTTATGAAGCTCCAGGTCAATTAACCAATTCAATAAGCCTTCTATCCCCGATTTGTCATACAATTGTTTCACTTTATCCACATACTTCAGGGTAGTTGTGTCCATTGAAAATATTTTCTGAAGTTCACCAATGGCTTTGGAACCATCGTCCTGCCAAAAATAAATACTTAAACAATTCATATATGTCCATATATCGTTCATATTAAACTCTTTAAACTTTTGCCAACCAGCCAATGATTCATCGAATTTTCGTTCATTATAATAATACCACGAACTCTGATAAATACAGTCAGGTGATGTTGGAGCAAGTTCGAGTGCGATGTTAATCTGCTCACGTGCTTTCTCGCGTTCTCCCAGAATATCCAATAAAACTGAATAATCGGCATATCCTGATGCATCATTGGGTTTCAATTCAATAGCCTTTATATATTCTTTTCGTGCCTCCTCCCATTTCCATTCGCTCCAACAGTATATGCTTCCCAAAGCTGAATGTGCTTCAGCGCTATTTTTATCTAGTTTAAGAGCTGTCAAGGCAAGCTCTTTTGCTTTTCCAAAACCAATGGAAGGAGAAGACCACCAAAAAAATGCAAGTGAAAAATGTACACGAGATAATCCAATGATAGCTGAAGTAAAATTCGGATCAATTATCAATGCCTTTTCAAAATAATCCTTACTTTTCTTTAATTCATTTTCTGTACTTCTATTTAAATAGAAGCGTCCCAGCAAATAAAGATTATAAGCTTCAAGGTTTTGCGTAGGTCTAGCATCTATTTTTTTGATTTCCTCGAGCGATAGACTTGTTTGGAGTTCAGAAGCAACTTGTTTAGCAATTTCGCTTTGAATGTTAAAAATATCAGACATTTCTCGATCGAACTTTTTTGAAATAATATGCTGCTCTCGTTTGGTATCGATAAGTTGGATTGTTACTCGAACCTTATTCCCATATTTTTGCACACTTCCTTCCAAAACATACTTTACTCCCAACATTTTAGCTATTTCAGGAGCAGTCTTGTTACTTTCACGGAACTGCTCGACCGATGTTCGGGAAATTACGCGTAACTCCGTTACATTGAACAAGTGGTTGAGAATTTCTTCCATCACTCCATCAGCAAAATATTGATTTTCATTATCATTACTAATATTTCTAAAGGGTAGTACAGCAATAGATTTCTCTGAATCTAGAGGCTGCAAGAACATGTTAAATATTGAAAATCCAGTGGAGCCGTTAACAATGAGAAATATTAGGAATATTAAAAGTAAGATTCCGTATGTAAAACGAGCAATTAGTTTGTGCCTCCGGTTCTTTTTTGCAGGTACTTCTTTCTGCCTGAAATTATCTAACTCAATCAAATCAGAACTGGAATTCTCTTCATTTCCAGAGGAACCTCGCTTTTTAAATTCGCCAGGCGGATAGCCAAATTGTTTATGGAAGCGATTATTAAAATAGGCAGGACTACTGAATCCAACTTTATAAGAGACTTCAGCAGCAGTCATTCCATCCAGATTTAGCAAATCCAACGCTTTCCGAAGCCTAATCTCACAAATAAACTGACTGATATTTTTCCCTACTATTGACTTTAATCTTCGGTGGATCGTAGAATGGTTCATTCCAGTTTTAAGAACCAGTTCCTTTGCTCCGAATTTTTCATCTTCAAGGTTAGCAAGTATAAGTTCAGTTAGTTTTTTGATGAACTCGTTGTCATCCGCAAGACCAAAATTCATAGCTTAAATTTTCTATGGGCATAATATATTTAAATTTACGACAATCATTCTTTAATGTCATACTCCCAGGCAATTAAAATGCATTCGCAGTTTTATCTAATTTAATACCAGATTTTCGATGTAAAGTTGGCTGACTCCGTTGCCAAAATGAGTATCAATGAAGTATTAATTCAATTAATGTTCCAGATTAGCCTTGAATTCCTGACCAAAGACACCCGAATAATATGGTAGAACTGGATATGATGAAGAAAAAGCCAAACGTTTACTCCTGTTGCACGGCTCGGTAAATGCGGTTTGGGAAGCAGAGAAAGAAGGAATCAAATAGAATCTACGCTCCAATGTTTGATTCAAAATTGTTCTTAAGGCCATTTAATTCTGTACCTTTATATAAATCAAAAACAAAAGAATATGGACTTAGGTGAGAAATTCATGCGTAAGGC
>JAJZSZ010000370.1 GCA_021849365.1 Bacteroidota bacterium
GAAAAACCAAAGCTCGAATTACGTAATTCCACTACGTAAAAGACTGAAAATTCGCGGATGAAACGTAAAATAAAAAAGCTCCCCGAAAGAGGAGCTTTTTTATGTTGGATAATCAACGGGTAATTACTTTTTCTTTTTACGCATGAAAAAGAAAGCAGCGCCGCCAACAACAACAATACCTCCAACAATGGCGTAAGTCATCGTATTCGATGAATCTTTGGCTGTATCTTCTTCATAATAAACCGGATCCATGTTGTCGATCGAAATGGTATCTTTTGGTTCTTCAGCAACTTTAGCCGAATCGTCCTGCGCAAAAGTTTTGGTCATTCCACCAGCAAACATCAGACCCATGAGGGCTAACATGATCGTTTTTTTCATTGCTTCAATTTTAAGTGTTATTTTAATTTAATTATCAGTTCATCGTATTTTCGGGCAATATCCGGATTTGTTTTCCGGTAAGTATCGGCCAACGCTTCCAGCGCCGGCTTATATCTTGAGTTTAGCTTAAGGCAGCTTTTCAGTATTCTACGGGCCTTTAAAACATCAGTTTCAGCATAAACCCCAGCCAATCTGGGGTAAGCAGGGTAATATTTTTTGTTGGCCCTGATTGTTTTTTCATAGAAAACTGTTGCTTTTTGTATCTCCTTCTTCCTCAGTGCTTCGTCTCCCAGCATAATCAGTGCTTTTTCGTAATCCGGATTAATCTCCAAACTTCGGTTCAGCATTATATTAGCCTGATCTTCATCGCCATTGGCAAGTAAAACTTCGGCAAAGTTATAATAGATCTGCTCATTTTGAGGGTCAAATTTAAGTGCATTTTGAAATAACAACGCAGATTTAATGTTATTTCCCCTTTTTTGTTCCTGAATGGCTGTCAAATCGTCTTTGGTAACTCGCTCAACCACTGCACAAACAGGTACTCCGTCAGCAAAAATGGTGTGGATGGTGTTTTTGGGTGGCCAGATGTGATTTTTAAGCTGAACCGGCGGGATATAGCTGTTGGCTATAATGGCGTAATCCCAATCATATTCACTTCGATTCTGCCAGGAGAAATACACAAATTTCACCTTTGTATCGTTACGAAAATACCATTGACTTGGAAAATTCCCTCCAACAATGGTCTGGGCTTTTTCGGGCTTATTTTTCAGGTATTCCTGAAGCCATTCGGCTCCTTTACGCATGGAGTGATAATAGTAATCGGTTTCGTAATTTCCGTAAGCGCCCTTTAGTCCGCCAACAAACTGATTGTAATACAGGTAATAATACGGATGATTGGCTGCCATAAACTTCAGCGGGTGAATGATTAAAACCAGAAGTACCACTATTGACGAGATCCGGATTATTTGGCTTTTAAAACGCCGTAGCATTGCATCAATTCCGAGGGCGGCGATGAGGATTATTCCGGGATAAATAAACAGGAAATGGCGCCACGACCCATACAGGTTTGATTGTTTAATCAAAACAAAGATGACGGGGAAGATAATGGTGAATGCAATGAATCCAAGCTGAATTTTCTTATCAGTAGTGTATGTTTTCCTGAGATTCAGAAAGAACAGACCTAGTCCGGCAAAAACAATCAGAGGAATGGTAATGCCCATGTATTTAGGTAAATAATACCATGGATGAAAGTCGGACCAATCGAACCGGCCTTCGAAAATCTGCCTTACCGTTGTGGGGAAATGGGTCATTACCTGGTACGATTTCCATGGATTGACAATTGGGTTTTGCAAGGCATAAGGCCATAGAATCAACCCAAGTAGGTAGCCCGATATGGCTATTGTAGCAAAATATATTAGTTTGTTTTTGAGTTGTTCTCTGTCAGGCCAATTATGCTGTATTCCATTGGAGACGACCTTCATCAGCATAAAAAATCCAAGGTAGAAAATAACGAGGAACCCTCCGGAACGAATTCCGACGGATAAGGCAATACTCAAAACCAGAAGAATAATATCTTTTCTCGAAGGTCTATCTTCAGAAAAAATCACCCGAACAGAAAAGTATAGGCTTGAGATATAGGCTAATGCGAATGGAATGTCTTTCAGGTTGTTCTGGGTATGTCCCATGAATACCGGCGACACCGCAAACAACAACAGCACCAGAATAGCAGCACCATAACCCGAAATATAGGCTGCAAACAAGGCGGTTACCACAATTGTAAGCCATCCGGCAAGGCTGCACATCAAATGCCGGAAGCCATAAATGTCTTCAATGCCAAACCCGTGGATGAGAATTGTGACGAGATTATCGAATGTTTGTCCGTAGTATTGAAGGTGCGTTTTGGGCGTATGAAGCGATGATTGGTCGGCGCCCCAGGTGCTGAAGTAATTGTAAACCATTTCAGAATGTTTATAATGCACTTCCTCGTCGCCGGAAATACCCGCATCGCTACTGATGAGCAGCATAGCCAGGAGCATTGCTGTGGCCAGCACTATAAAAACAATCTTCAGTTTTTTCTCAGCCATTATTCAGTTTCGGCATCGTAAAATTTCTTCACCAGGTATATTGGGCGGTTTTGCGACTCTTTGTAGATGCGGTAAACATACTCGCCAACTACGCCGAGAAAAATAAGTTGAATTGAGCCCAGAAAGTAAATGCTCAACACGGTTGATGACCAACCGAATATGGCAAATCCGAAGAATTTGGCGACCAATGCATAAATTCCGGCAACGAAAAAGACAATTGTTCCGATTGTCCCGAGAAACAGGCAAACTTTGATTGGAAATTTTGAAAATGAAAAAATAGCGTCAGCTCCCAAAACAATAAGTTTACTTAAAGTCATTTTGGGCTCACCCTCAAGCCGGTCTTCGCGCACATACTCAACATAGCCTTGTTTGAAGCCAATGAAAGAGCGCATTCCCGGCAGATACCTGATTGTTTCTTTCATCTGGAGCATGGCGTTAACTGCTGCGCGGTTCAAAATCGAAAAGTTCCCCGAGTTCTCCATGTCTTCTAATCCGGAAACCTTCTTGAAAAAGGCGTGAAACAGATTGGTAGCAAACCGTAACCGTTTGCCTTTGCGTCCCTTACGCTTTCCACTCACAATATCAAAGCCCTCTTCCCTGATTTTTTGATACATTTCGGCCAGCAGTTCCGGTGGGTCCTGAAGGTCGCCGTCCATCATGGCGACATAGTTCCCCAAAGCCGCTTCGATACCAGCGGTAAAGGCTGCCTGATGCCCGAAATTTCTGGAAAGGTCAATAATTTTTACGCGCGGGAATTGTTTCCGGGCCTCGAGTAATTTCTCTAGAGTGTCGTCGGTACTACCGTCGTTTATGAATAGAATCTCATAATTTTTCGTGAACGATTCGAGTGCTTTTACTGAACGGGATACCAGTTCCTGGATCAAACACTCCTCATTGTAAACGGGAATTACGAGTGAAAACATAGCTTGTTTATTTAGGCTTTATTCCTGAAATCAGGGTTAATTGTGGGTTAAAGATAAAGATTTTCAGTTGCAATCAGTTTGTTTTTTCAATTCTCTGTTTTAAACCGTGATGCTCTTTTTCTTTTGTTTAGTCATTGGATTCCTGTGCCTGGTAATTTTAAAAACTGCCAGTAAGGAAAGGATGAATTCCCTTAGCTGGCAGTTTGTGGTTGGTTTAGAAAAGCATCCCGAAATCAGGATGAAAAGTCTGAAATTATTACTACTAACTAACTAACTTCTAAGCTTTGTGGGCAGTTCCCGGTATTGGTACTTCGAACTGCATATCAACTGGGCCGAACGTAATTTCTTTTGGTCCCAGGTCCATATCCGACTTGAAAATTTCTTCCCAGGTCACTTTTTTTCCGGTATAGGCAGCTGTACGTGCCATGATTGCCGTTAAGGTTGAATTGGCCGTAGTTTCTGCTTCGTTTACATATTGTCCGGTACGAATGGCATGAACCAGATGCATGTGTTCCTGTACGTACGGAGGAATTTTAATGTGATTCATCTCGTTGCCATTTTCATCTTTAGGGTATTCGAATTGCCACTTTACCGAACCATCCATGTTCCAGATTGTATTCACGCAGTTGGTATATCCTTCTGTTCCCATGATAAATTCGCCGGTACCGTTGGCGCAGTTATCAATTTGGCGGCACATGCTGTGCGAGAAAATGCCATCGCCATAATCGAAATCGATGCTGAAAAAGTCGTATTGGTCACCAGTCAACCGACGAGCTCTTCCACCATATCCGATGGCACTTTCAGGAGTTCGGCCAAGGAACCAGTTGATGACATCGATGTTGTGAACGTGGGTGTCGAGAATGTGGTCGCCACATAACCAACAGAAATTGTTCCAGTTACGTATCATGTAAGTCATGTCGTCCCATCCTTCTTCGCGGCTACGAAACCAAACATGATTCTGATTCCAGAACGCCCTTGCCGAGACCGGTTTTCCAATAGCCCCGTTGGCTACTTGTTTATAGGTTTCAATATAATCTTGCTGATGACGGCGCTGTGTGCCGGTAACTACGTTTAATCCAATAGCCTGTGCTTTTTTGGCACTGGCAATAACCGAGCGGATTCCGACCGGATCGACAGCTACCGGTTTTTCCATGAACACATGCTTATTTTGCATAACAGCTTCTTTAAAGTGTTCAGGTCTGAATTGTGGTGGCGTTGCCAGT
>JAJZSZ010000027.1:2500-23417 GCA_021849365.1 Bacteroidota bacterium
GCGGTTTGGAATGCTCCCCTACCAGTGTACAATGTACAATTCATAGCTTCGGTGATATACTTAATGCCCGATTATTATCCATGCCCGATCGCTCGACTAGTGAGCTGTTACGCACTCTTTAAATGAATGGCTGCTTCCAAGCCAACATCCTAGCTGTCTAAGCAATCAGACCTCGTTAGTTCAACTTAGTATATACTTGGGGACCTTAGCTGATGATCTGGGTTCTTTCCCTTTTGGACGTGGACCTTAGCACCCGCGCCCTCACTGCCGGTAAGCATCTTGCAGCATTCGGAGTTTGTCTGGATTTGATAGGCGGTGAAGCCCTCGCATCCAATCAGTAGCTCTACCTCTGCAAGACTCGTAACCGACGCTGCACCTAAATGCATTTCGGGGAGTACGAGCTATTTCCCAGTTTGATTGGCCTTTCACCCCTACCCACAGTTCATCCAAGAACTTTTCAACGTTAACTGGTTCGGTCCTCCATCCCGTGTTACCGGGACTTCAACCTGACCATGGGTAGATCACAAGGTTTCGCGTCTAGCGCCACTGACTGTACGCCCTTTTCAGACTCGCTTTCGCTTCGGCTCCGGGACTTAATCCCTTAACCTCGCCAGTGACGACTAACTCGTAGGCTCATTATGCAAAAGGCACGCAGTCACCACACGAAGTGGCTCCTACAGCTTGTAAGCGCACGGTTTCAGGTACTATTTCACTCCGCTGTTCGCGGTTCTTTTCACCTTTCCCTCACGGTACTAGTTCACTATCGGTCTCTCAGGAGTATTTAGCCTTACCGGATGGTCCCGGCAGATTCAGACAGGATTCCTCGTGTCCCGCCCTACTCAGGGTACTGCTAACTTGTTAATTTGTTACGTGTACAGGGCTTTCACCTTCTGTAGCCGCATTTTCCAAAACGTTCCACTTAAAATTAACTCATATATCGCAGCCCTACAACCCCAACATTGCCGAAACAATATTGGTTTAGGCTGTTCCCAGTTCGCTCGCCACTACTAAGGGAATCACTTTTGTTTTCTTTTCCTCCGCTTACTTAGATGTTTCAGTTCGGCGGGTTGACCTCCAATATAATTGGATACCATTGCTGGTGGGTTGTCCCATTCGGAAATCTGCGGATCAAAGGTTATTTGCACCTCCCCACAGCTTATCGCAGCTTATCACGTCCTTCATCGTCTCTGAGAGCCTAGGCATCCTCCGTACGCCCTTATTAACTTTCTTCTATAATATACTTACAGGTTAATCTTTAATTAACTTCTATTTATTTTTCCCAATATGTCAAAGAACTTTATAGATTACCTTTGCAGGTAACTAAACGTGGATATTACCGGACTCGAACCGTTTTGCAGCGCCTGACCGCTATCCCAACTTTTCAGTATTTTCAGAACTCTTTATTTTGCCTCTCGGTGGAGAATATCGGATTCGAACCGATGACCCCCTGCGTGCAAGGCAGGTGCTCTAGCCAGCTGAGCTAATCCCCCGAACTTATTATCATTTATAATCTTTAACTTATAATTGATAACTTTTGTAGTCCCGCCCAGATTTGAACTGGGGACCTCTACATTATCAGTGTAGCGCTCTAACCAACTGAGCTACGAGACTGTCATTTTTCAAGATTTTAGATTTTAGACTTTAGATGTTAGACTTCTGACTTTTTGCAGTTATGCATATCTCTTCAGTCTTTAGTCTTTCAGTCTTCGATCTTATTCCCAAAACTTCAATCTCTGCTATTTCTTAAAAAAAAGGTAAACAAGGCGTTTGCACTCGAATCTTAAAACCGTTTTTACGTCGTAAGCTCCAGAAAGGAGGTGTTCCAGCCACACCTTCCGGTACGGCTACCTTGTTACGACTTAACACCAGTTACTAGTTTTACCCTAGGACGCTCCTTGCGGTTACATACTTCAGGTACCCCCAGCTTCCATTGTTTGACGGGCGGTGTGTACAAGGCCCGGGAACGTATTCACCGCGCCATGGCTGATGCGCGATTACTAGCGAATCCAGCTTCACGAAGTCGGGTTGCAGACTTCGATCCGAACTGAGACCAGCTTTAGAGATTAGCATCCTGTCACCAGGTAGCTGCCCTTTGTACTGGCCATTGTAACACGTGTGTAGCCCTGGACATAAGGGCCGTGCTGATTTGACGTCATCCCCACCTTCCTCACACCTTACGGTGGCAGTCTCGCTAGAGTCCCCGGCTTGACCCGCTGGCAACTAACGATAAGGGTTGCGCTCGTTATGGGACTTAACCCGACACCTCACGGCACGAGCTGACGACAACCATGCAGCACCTTGAAGAACGTCCGAAGAAGGCCACCTTTCGGCAGCTGTCGTTCCCCATTTAAGCCCAGGTAAGGTTCCTCGCGTATCATCGAATTAAACCACATGTTCCTCCGCTTGTGCGGGCCCCCGTCAATTCCTTTGAGTTTCAACCTTGCGATCGTACTCCCCAGGTGGATCACTTAATGCTTTCGCTTGGCCGCATACTGTGTATCGCATACAGCGAGTGATCATCGTTTACGGCGTGGACTACCAGGGTATCTAATCCTGTTCGCTCCCCACGCTTTCGTGCATCAGCGTCAGTTGCAGTTTAGTAAGCTGCCTTCGCAATTGGTGTTCTGTGTAATATCTAAGCATTTCACCGCTACACTACACATTCCGCTTACCTCAACTGTACTCAAGCTCTTCAGTATCAATGGCAATTCTACCGTTAAGCGGCAGGATTTCACCACTGACTTAAAAAGCCGCCTACGCACCCTTTAAACCCAATGAATCCGGATAACGCTTGCATCCTCCGTATTACCGCGGCTGCTGGCACGGAGTTAGCCGATGCTTATTCGTACAGTACCGGCAGGTCCCTACACGTAGGGATTTTTCTTCCTGTACAAAAGCAGTTTACAACCCATAGGGCCGTCATCCTGCACGCGGGATGGCTGGTTCAGGCTTGCGCCCATTGACCAATATTCCTCACTGCTGCCTCCCGTAGGAGTCTGGTCCGTGTCTCAGTACCAGTGTGGGGGATCATCCTCTCAGAACCCCTAGACATCGTAGCCTTGGTAAGCCGTTACCTTACCAACTAGCTAATGTCACGCATGCCCATCTTTAACCGCCGGAGCTTTATCTGAAAAACCATGCAGCTTCTCAGAACTATGAGGTATTAATCCACATTTCTATGGGCTATCCCTCAGTTAAAGGCAGGTTGCATACGCGTTACTCACCCGTGCGCCACTCTCATGGTATTGCTACCAATCCCGTTCGACTTGCATGTGTTAGGCCTCCCGCTAGCGTTCATCCTGAGCCAGGATCAAACTCTTCGTTGTAAGTAAAAAGTTAAATATTTTCCAGCTCTTGTTGACGTTAACTCTTGTTTTATTAATTCTTGCGTAACCTTCCTTGTTTTACCTTTTCAATATTTTCAATGAACTCTCTGCCGTTTTACGGCTTTATTTGTTCACAGGTTCTACTTCCGGTCTGCCTCTTGCGAAGCGCTTTACTATAGTACCTGTTTGCATTATCTTTTTGAACTTTCCCTTTCGTTTCCTTCGCTTGTTTTGCTCGGTTGCAAACGGGGTGGCAAAGTTAAGAAGCTTTTTTATTTTACCAAAAGTTTTTTAAACTTTTTTCATTTTATTTTTTCGATCACCGTTTCCTGAATCCCTTGTCATTACTGACTTTTTGTGACTCGTTACATCCCAGTAACCATCGCTTCTCTTCTTCCCAGTAGTTTCAGTGAACTCGTTTTTGTTTTAGCGGCTGCAAAGGTAATCGTCTTTTCTAAACTTCCAAAACTTTTTTCAAGTTTTTTTATTCTTTTTTCAGACCCTCTTTTCAACCTTTTCAAACCCTCAATCCCCGTCTCCGGCGATCGGCTTCCCTTTGAAAGCGGCTGCAAAGAAATACCCTTTTTCTGAATTAACCAAATCTTTTTTTATTTATTTTAAAATTTAGCCTATCAACCTCTGAAACAACTACTTAATGAACTATCGCCTCACTTCCTGCATCGCTGCTCTCCCGTTTAGCGGCTGCAAATATAGACCTTCTTCTACCTATTTTCCAAATCATTTTTAACCTTTTTTTGAAGTAATTTTAGCCGGTACTGCTGCCTTTCTGAGGATCAACATGTTAATAAACATACCGAATTAGCGAAAAGCCGCTGTATAGGCTGTTTTGTTGGGTCAAATACTGATTTTACCACTAAAACAACGCGCAAAATAGGCTCAATCCTTCTTATTGGGTTTGTGTTTTACTTGCAGAGTAAATACAACCATCTTCACTTAATCATTACTTTTCCTAAATGGCTAGTTGCATGCGAAAGCTTCTTACCTTAAATAATGCAGTTCTCTCCGTGCACTTTAATGTTTCCAATCGCTTCCTGTTCGAAGTTGACTATGAATATACTTTCGTTTTGAAATTACAATTCCTTACCACAGATGTTTCCAATTGCGCGCGCCATATAGAATCACCAAACTAAATATGCCGAGCCCTACTGTATTAATATAAATAAGTACTATAGTACTATACAATTATATTATAAGGAACTATCAGTCTACCTTCTTTAATAACCAGAATAGATAAATAATTGAAAACAAATAGCGAAAAGTAGCTGAAGAAAACACAGACTCTTTATATAGTTATAAGAAGACCTACAGTGAAGCTGCTTGTATCATTTTGATTTTCTTTTACATTTGTGACAATTTTGTCAGAAAACATGAAAACAGTAAAACTCATTACAGCATTGGTGTCCATAACTTTGCTTCCTCTTATTTCTCAAGCAAAGGCCCCGGTATTTCCTGCCGATCACCCCGATCCAAAACCTCATCGTATCATTCGTACCTGCTGTTCGTTTGGTACCGAGATGCAACTTTTTGCTATTCCAGGGATTAAACTGACTGAGACTACCAGCATCGAAAAAATCGGCACTCATCATTATCTGGGCGACCCCAGCGAAGAAAACGGAATTATATACTCACGCCGCGGGGGCTTTATCGACATGGCTCATTTGCGCGACCAATCGGATTGGACAGCCTATCTGTATTCTCAAATGCTAGAAAATAAAAAGAAAGGATCTTTATCGATGCTTTTAGGAAGAGAAGGCGGCGAGAAAAACTTAAATTTTGATATTTCGACTCTGACAAACCTCGATATGATTCATCTTGCCGGGAAGATTGCATATGATTTATCGGTATGGCACGAGATTGCAACCTGGTTTGGCGCATCAACTATTCCTTTTGTTCCTGAACGATATTCAAGTTTCTCCATAGAAGATCCTTACTCCAATTTACTCGGAGTTACAATTGGGATGATGGCTCTTCAAAGTGAGTTGCCTTATGAACAAGCTGTTACACAAATAATTGCCAAATATTTACACGATCTGGAAGCTGTTACGAGTGAAACAGAGACTTTTCTTGCAATGGAAGCAGTGCGCGACATTTGGTGGACACGCGACAGGAAACTACCTAGTAGCAAAGTGCTAATGCAACGACAACTTCAGGTTTATCCTTGCCTGAGACCCTGGCTGGTACCCGGATGGAATCCAAATAACCAAACGCCTTCAGAACTAACAGTACCTCAACTTACGATTACAGGTCAACCACTTAACCAATTTTACCAACTCGAATTTAAGCTGAATTACAAGTTCCCCTTCCACAAAATGTTTCCTGATCGCAAAGAACGGAGCATAACCCAAAACGATTTCGATCGATTGTTGGCTCAGGTTGCAGAAGAGTTAAACCGGAAAGAAAATCAAACACGCACACGAAAGGACAAACTTTCGAGTAATCAGAAATCCAGCTCAAAAAATCGGCTTTAGACTTTAATTCTCATCGAGCCAGGCTTTCCCGGGGTCTGCCTTTTTGTTGTTCTGCATGCGCGACTGCAATTCGAATGTGCGAATACGGTCTTTATACAAATTGTGTGAATTCATTTTGGCTACATCTAGCGATGCATCTGTGTTATCGTCCCAACGTCGGCACAGGTAAACAGGTTGATATACTCTACCTATTTTATACTTACCTGAAATGGCCAATCCCAGCGCATAATCTTCACCGTAACTAACATTAGGAACACGGATGTCACGAAGAATAGGAGTATAAAAAGCCCGTGGTGCTCCAAGACCATTTATTCTTAAAGCATTATTTGGACCATTATCGTCAGTCCATTCCCGATGATCAACCACACCAGGAGGAATTTCTTCAAGATTAAAATTGGTCATGCGATAACTACCAACGACCATGGCACAATTTTCCTCATAGAACTTATCGACAATGGTTTGCAGTGTATTTTCATTAATATACAAATCATCGCTGTCGAGCTGAACAATGAACTTTCCGCACTCAGGATGGAAAAGTGCTTCATTCCAACAACCACCAATTCCTAGATCTTTACGTTCTGGAATAATATGAATCAGCTTTCCCTGGCTGGCGTATTCTTCCAAGATCTTGGAAGTTCCATCAGTTGAATAATTATCGACAACAATAAGGTTAAACTTAAACGAAGTTTTCTGAATAAGTACAGATACAATTGCATCGCGAATGGTTTTTACCCGGTTACGAACCGGAATAATCACAGTTGCTTCGTTTTCAAAATCACCGGAAAGAATTGCTTCAGGAAACGGGGCAATTAATAATGCGCCAATTTCACGCAGATGGGCAGTGCAAACCTGCTCCATTTCGAGCTGACGCTCGCGGGCCGACGCTTTTACATAGTCGAATTGCTTCTCACCCGATGCCCTGGTATCAGTTTCAACCTTGGTAAACAAATACTCCGGAATATGGACAAGCTCGCCCATTCGGCTTGCACGCAGCCTTAAGGCATAACTTCCTGCATATTTTAATGTCTCATAATTTTCGTAACGAAAAGCCTTTAAAACTTCGGAACGGTAAAAACGAACAGGGCCAAAGTTGAAATCGTCGCGTAAGCTTCCAAGCTGGTAGTCGATTACCGGATATGGGGAGAGCACTCCTCCTTTCGATTCCATATAGTCGGCATAAACCATTGGGGCATCCGTAAATTCAGCCACCTGCACCAACCGTTCAATTGCTCCTTGCCCCACTTCGACTGCCAAATTATCCAGTGCAAGTAATGCAAATTCAGCATGAAGCATTTTGGCAATCAACCTTATAGTAGAGCATGAATTATTTTCTTCAACAACAACAACCTCGCAATTATTTAACCGATGCTGATTCTGAGCCAAAACATATACCCGGTTCACCAAAGATGACTCCCGGCATTGATCAACCAATTTCTGGGTTGAAGAATGATCAGAATAAACCAAAAAACAATCGACACTTAGACTCATAACCAACTTACTTTATAGTTTAATCACTTTCACTTTACTTACTTCGCTTTCGTTGTGAAGGCGATCAACCGCAGATACTCGTATTTCGTATTTTCTCTGTAATTTACGAGAATTTGGCTTAAATTCGATGCTTTTATGCTTAGTAATAGTGAAAATATTTTCAGGATTTCGTACATCAAATTGTTGCCCTACGGGATTTAGATAAACCACAAAATTTATTGCTTTATCCATCTCCCCACTCGCTTTCGCGGCTTTCCATTTTAACTTATGTCCACGCTTTTTTAAATGCTCCGGAGCTCCGGGTGCTTTATTATCAATCCAGGGCATTTGTGGCACCAACGCCTGATATTTATACACTTTATCACGCAACGTTTGATCGAATCCAAACAAATCGCGCTTAAAATGTACACTGCTATAAAAAGCGCTTCCTCCAAGTCGGGGAATTTCCCGAATAAGCTCAATTTGCCGAACCAACTGTTCCGGGTCTTTCCACTCCTGAACTGTTGAATTAGCTTCAAGTTTGTAAACTGCCTGTCCAATATACATTGCACGATTATAGGTATAATCGGCCCACCATTTTGCAAGCGTCAGAAAATCTACTGAAGGATGACCAATTTGCCAGTACAGCTGCGGCAAGCAATAATCAATCCATCCGTTCTTCTGCCATTTCAGAATGTCAGCATATAAATGGTCATAATTAGTTGTTCCCGCAGTAGTTTCGGAACCTTCCGGATCATCGGCTTTATTGCGCCAAACACCAAACGGGCTTATCCCAAACTTAACCCAAGGCTTTGTTTTTTTTATATTTTCAGAGAGACTTTTGATCAGCAAATCAACATTATCACGACGCCAATCGGCTTTTTTTTCCGGCGTAAACCCACGATTAAACCTGGTAAACGAGTTTTCATCCGGGAAATCCTCTTTCAATGGATATGGATAAAAATAATCGTCAAAATGGATGGCATCGACATCATATCTCGAAACAATGTCATTAACAACTTTAACCACAAAATCGCGGGTTTGCGGCAGTCCCGGGTCGAAATAAAGCTTTCCGCCATAATTCACAATCCAGTCAGGATGTTGAAATGCTACGTGGTTTCCTGCCAATGGTTCGCTGGCATTCTGCGCAACCCTGAAAGGGTTTAACCAGGCGTGGAATTCCATATTTCGCTGATGGCACTCCTCAATCCAGAACTTTAGCGGATCGTAAAACGGATTAGGGGCCTTTCCTGCCGTACCCGTCAAATATCTCGACCATGGCTCCAACTCCGAAGGATAAAAAGCATCAGACGCTGGCCTTATCTGCATAATAATGGCATTCATTCCATTTTTTGCATGCAAATTCAAAATATCAATGATTTCCTTTTTCTGTTGCTCAGTCGTAAGCCCGGGTTTCGACGGCCAATCAATATTATTTACTGTTGCCACCCAAACCGCCCGAAATTCACGCTTAGGAGTCTGAGCCCATAAGCCTAAAGACAAAAACATGATGGATGCAAAAAGAAATCGAAACATGACAAGCAAATTAAATCTTCAGACAAATTACGCTTATCTGTGCAAATACTTGCCATAAACACGAAAGTTTTTATCAAGATTACATTGTTGAAAACATTTCCGAGGTTGTGCTTTATTCGTTTGTTTGTTCTTTAATCGCAAAGACAGTTTTTCCATCAATCGCTGACAAAGATCATTATATTCGTAATCTGTAGAAATTGCCATAAATTACCACTATTTTCAGCTGATATTTGCACTTGTCAAATGAAAAATTTCATTAATTGCTGACTTGTAAATAGTTACAAATTGTAAAAAATACGGAAATTATTAAGCTTTCAACTAACAGACATTTGGAGGATTCTTATTTTTTGGTATCTTTGCCGCGTTCATTTCGTAGAAGTGACATGAATGACACTTAATGTTTAAAAATATAATACACTTGGCAAACCAAAATACTGCTTTAATGGTTAATTAGTTAGCTTCTACAAAGCAGATCGTTTTGGTAAGCTCATGGTTTATTAGGTTTAGTTGGTTTAGGTTAGTTTCCCGTCGTAACGGGTGAAAAGGCTGTCAGAGGACAGCCTTTTCTATTTAACCCTATCCATCAGATATTTGACCCAAATTCAATCTTAAAATACTTCACTCATATTTCCTCAACTACCTTAAAATCCCTACAATCAAGGGCTGCAAAGACTAAAAGCAAAAGAAGCACTGCTCAAAGAAGGTTAATCATGAAAATAAAGTGAAAATTCACACGCAAACCAGCCGGCAACTTTATAATTAATTGAAAGAAAATCATTACCTTGCAAGTGAAAATATTGAAGTAATCCCTTTTTTAAGGAAAAACTTCAATAAAAGGGTAATTCTTGGGTACTGTTTTGCGACGTGAAAAAACCATAAATAACCTCTTATTACTTGTAAATCTACATTGTTCAATGCAGATGAAGGTAGTTTTAACTGACTGATATGGAAAAGGGAAACCCTGCTTATGAAAGAGAGGGCAAGGCCATTATGGACTTTGAGAACATGATTACTGAAGGACGGGGAGTTGCCTCCGAAGGTACATCATTTCTAAATCCCGAAGAATATCAAAGTATTATTGACCTATCAGTTGTTGGAATCTTAATTGGCGACAGTACCGGTAAAATTATAAACTGGAACAACGCACTCGAAAACCTTACCGGAATCAAGTCATCCGATACTTTAGGATTACATATCTGGGATATTCACTATCAATTGTCTCCGCAAGAATTCAAAACTCCTGAGTTTTTTGCCATTCTCGAAAAAAGAATGTTGGCTATCATTAATGAATCAGGGTACTGGAAACGACAAATTTATGAGCAGAAGATGACCCGTAAAGATGGTGTCGATATTACTGTTGAAATATCAACCTTCGTTACGGCTTCATTTAATGGCGACCTGATTGTGGTAACGCACCGTGACATCAGTTCACAAAGAAACTCCGGAATGTCACTTACCTTGCAGAACGAGGCTCTTTTTAAGCTCAACCAGTTTGCCATTGAGCTGTCTAAATCATCATTCGAAGATGGGCTTGAAGCTATTATTACCAAACGCTTAAAAGAGTTTACTGGCGCTATTGGTGCTATTTTCTCAGAATACAATCCTGAAAACCGCACCTTAACGCCGAAACACATTGAGCTCGAGTCAGGATTACTCGAAAAGATTGTCAACCTACTCGATAAACATGTACATAAAATATATACAACAGTAAGCGATTACGCACATCACGAGCTCACAAATAATACAGTTAAATTTCTTAATTCTTTATCCGAAGTTCATTCCGGAACAATACCTCATACCATTGGATTAACTGCGCAGTCAATATTAAAGGCCGATCATTTTATTGAAGTCTCGTACGTTGTTGAAGGAAAGCTCTATGGAACCTCCATTTTGGCATTGGGAAAACATCATCTCGATCCATCGGCAGAAATACTTGAAAACTTTGTTTCACTGGCTGCGGCCTCACTACGTCGGAAACGTGCAGAAGATGCGCTTAGCAAAAGTGAAGAAACCCTGCGTACCATTACAGAGAATGCTGCTGATATCATTATGAAACTCGATAATGACGGAACCATTCTTTACACAAGCAGGGCTTTCCCAGGGTATAATAAAGAAGCAGTTATTGGTAAAAACTTTTGCGATTGGACGGCCACTGAATATCATTCAACCATGCAGAAAGCCCTTGAAGATGTCTTTAGTAAAGGGATTTCACAAACTTATCACACCAGGGCATTAGGGGCAAATCACGAAATCAGGTGGTTTCACTCGCACCTTTCTCCGGTTATAGTTAATGATGAAGTGAAAAATGCCGTTTTAATTTTAAGTGACATTACTGATAAGAAACAGGCTGAAGAAGCCCTAAAGGAAAGTGAAGAAAACTATAGAGTAATTGCGCAATCGACCATTGACATTATTTTTGTTATCGACAAATACGGCAAAAACCTTTTCTACAACAACGTAGTCGAAAAAATACTGGGATATAAAGTTGAAGATTTGGTTGGACGACCGTTTACTGACTTGCTTCCCAAAGATTTTGTTCCGGCGTATTTTATGCAACTTGAGAATATCTTTGTGCACAAGCAAATCAGTAATTTCACCACACAGGTTTATCACAAAGATGGATATCTGGTTGATGTTGAGATCTATGTAAAACTCATTAAACTGAAAGGTGAGTTTGTAGGACAAGGTACAATCCGGGACATCAGTGCAAAAAAACGGGCTGAAGAAGAGTTAAAAAACAGCCTGAACAGAAATATCGCTCTTCTGGGTGCTATCCCCGATTTAATGTTTGTCTTCGATTCGAACTGTAAAATTGTTGATTTTCATTCCGAGTCGCACGATCAGTTGGTTGTTACCCCAGAGCTTTTCCTTGGCAAGCTTGTTGAAGAAATACTGCCACACGAAGTTGTGGTAATCACCCGTGAAAAAGTTGCTGCTGTTCTTGCTACCGGGAATGCTGATTACTCGACCTATGAACTTCAGATTGGCAACGAACTTAAATATTTCGAATCAAGATATGTTCCCTGCGGAAACACCGAAGTACTTTCGATTGTCCGTGATATTACAGAGCGAAGAAAAGTTGAAGAGTCGTTAAATGTAGCGATTGAGAGTTACATGGATATATTCAATTCGGTTTCGGAAGGAATTTATGTACTCGACGAATTAGGAACATTTATCGATGTCAATAAAGGTGCTGAAAAAATGTACCAGTACACCAAGAATGAGCTAATCGGGCAGACTCCTGACTCTATTGGTGCACCCGGCAAAAATAACCTGGATGAAATTCGTGGTTTTTTGAAAAAGGTTTCGAAAACCGGCGAACCTGCCTCATTTAATTTCTGGGGAGTCCGGAAAAATGGAGAAATATTCCCGAAAGAAGTATTTGTTAACAAAGGCAAGTATTTCGGCAAAGATGTACTCATTGCCACTGCCCGTGATATCACCGAAAAAAATCAGGCAGAAGAACGTATCAGGGCAAAAAATGAGGAGTTGCTAAAATCAAATGCTGAAAAAGATAAATTCTTCTCTATTGTTGCCCACGATTTACGTAGCCCGTTTGCGGCGTTCCTTGGACTGACACAGATGATGGTTCAGGATTTGCCAAACTTAAAGCTCGACAATATTCAGGAGATTGCCCTGTTAATGCGCGAATCGGCAACCAATCTGCACCGCCTGCTCGAAAATCTGTTGGAATGGTCGAGGCTTCACCGCGGATTAATCGCCTTTAATCCACATCATTTTGTATTGCTCGAAAGAATAAAAAACAGTCTGCAATCGGTTCAGGAAATTGCAACAGGCAAAGGAGTTGAGATTACAATTAATATTCCGGAAGAAATGGTTATATATGCCGATGAAAATATGCTCGAATCGACCATCCGGAACATATCGACCAACGCAGTTAAGTTTACTGAAAAAGGAGGAAAAGTATTGATATCGGCGCGGACCAACAACAACGGCGCAACCGAAATTACCATAAAAGACACAGGCATTGGTATGCCTGGAGATATGATTGGTAAGCTTTTCAAAATTGATGAACTTAATTGTCGCCAGGGAACAAACGGAGAACCAAGCACTGGACTAGGATTGATCCTTTGTAAAGATTTTATTGACAAACATAACGGAGACATTTGGGTTGAAAGTTTCGAAGGAATGGGAAGTACTTTCCATCTTACATTTCCAAACAAAAACAGCAGCAAGCCAGCCCAAGCTTAAAACCACTTTCTTTTTTTGAAATAGACTATCAACCCCAAGGTAATGGCAATCATCAAAAGCCAGAAATATAGGTATCCATACTTAAAATGTATCTCCGGAAGATTATCGAAATTGGTACCGTAAACTCCGGCGACAAAAGTAAGCGGAATAAAAAATGCCGAAAAAATAGTAAGCACTTTCATAATCTCATTCGATTTGCTTCCCATATTGGCATGGTAAATATTCATCTGGTCGTTCAGCAGCATCTGGTAAATCTCAACCGTTTCCGACGCCTGCATAACCAAATCGTTTAAATCGTTAAAGTATTTCAGATTATCATCGGAAATAAAACCCGATTCATTTTCAACTAAGTGATGTACTATTTCCTTAACCGGACGGATGTTCTTGCGCAAAAAATTAACTTCGGTTTTGTGCTTATACATCACTTGCATCAGGTTTTTGGGCTGTTTGTCAGCAAAGATACGACTCTCGGTTTTTTCAATCAGGTCGCCCAGCTTTTCAATATTAATAAGGTAATTATCTACAATGGTGTCCAGTAAAACGTAAGCCAAATAATCTGCCCCTTTCCGTCTGACCCTCCCTGTTCCTTTTCGTATCCGGTCTCTGATCGACTCAAAATGCCTTCCTTCTTTCTCCTGAAGCGTAATCAGATAATTATCGTCGAGGATAAAAGAAATTTGATCGGCATGAAGTTTATTGGTGTTCTCATCGTAATTGAGCACTTTCATGATCACAATCATCAGCTTGTCGGTTTCAGTAACTTTTGGCCGCTGACCGGTATTGAGCATATCCTCAAGAAGCAAAGCATGTATCTCAAATAGTTCGCCCAGTTTTTGGATCAGTTCTGCATCGTGCAATCCATAAATATTTATCCAACTGACACTATTCTTATTGAGATAAGGGAGACATTCCTCCAATGTTTCCGGCTCAAGTTCAGTAATTTTTTCAGGAGTGTAATCGATAAACCGAAGTTTAGGCTTTTCAATGCGCTGAGACCCCAAATGAATCAGGGAGCCGGGAGCCTCGCCTGTTGCTTTTTGCCGGTTATTTAAAAATCGTGCCATAAACTGAATGTGCTTAACTGATTTCGGTTAACTAAAATACAGCTTTATTCCAAGTATCCGAGCAATCACCTCTCTTGTTTTTTAATTTTAACGACTGGGTACAAATGCATAAATTCATGCTAGCCGCACATTCTGCAATGAATGAAGCAGCTTCAGTTGAACACTTTCTTCCTTTATTCCTTACATTTGCAGCCTAATATTTTCGATTTGGAACGGAAGGACTTCAGAAATCTGTTCAAGAAACAAGATCTCACCAGCGAATTGTGTCGCTTGCTGAATACCCCGGGTGAAAAGATTCATCTGCAGGGACTTGTTGGCTCAACACGAAGCATTTTAATCAGTCTGCTCTCCGAAGAGGTTCAAAAAATTTTTGTTATCTGCCTCAACGACAAGGAAGAAGCTGCCTATTTTTACGACGATCTGAATACCATTTTGCCCGATACACCGGTGCTGTTTTTCCCTTCGTCATACAAACGATCGGTTCATTACGATACCATTGAACAGGAAAATATAATTCTGCGAACAGAAGTACTCAACCGCCTGAAAGTTGAAAACCGTTTGCTCATTGTAACTTATCCTGAAGCTCTGGTCGAAAAGGTAATTTCGGGGGAAGGACTGGCTTCACACACGTTTCAGGTAAAACGGGGCGACAAACTCTCGATCGAATTTGTTAACGAAGTACTGTTTGAGTACGGTTTTGAGCGGGTCGATTTCGTTTACGAGCCAGGCCAGTATTCCATCCGCGGAAGTATTGTTGACGTTTACTCGTTTTCGAGTGAAGATCCGTACCGCCTCGATTTCTTTGGCGACGAAGTGGATACCATCCGCAGCTTTAACCTCGATAACCAGATTTCGAAGGAATCGCTGAATCAAATCAGCATTATTCCCAATATTCAGCAAGAACTGCAAGGTGAAGAACGAATCAGTTTTCTCGATTTTGTATCAAAAGACACGGTTCTTTTCCTGAACGATGTACAACTGATTGCGGACCAGATGGACCACAACTTCAAGCAAACCATCGAAAAGGCAGAGGACGAGGACGAACGAAAAATCTGGTTCGAAAAACTACTTTCAGGAGAGGATTTTGCCCGGGAGATAGAAGACTTTACCTGCGCAGAATTTGGTCAGAAACATTATTTTGATCACGCAAAGGTTATTTCATTTCGCACCAACCATCAGCCGGTTTTCAATAAGAATTTCGATCTGCTGGCCGAGAACCTGATTGACCACCAGAAAAAAGGTTATTCCAATTATATTCTCTCAACCAATGTGTCGCAAACCGACCGGCTGAAAGCCATTTTTGATGATAAAAAGCTGCAGGTCAATTTCCGACCGGTGAATTTTACGCTGCACGAAGGATTTATCGATCACGACCGAAAGATTTGCTGCTATACCGATCACCAGATATTTGAGCGCTACCACCGTTTCCAGATCAAAACCAGAAAAGCCGAACGCGACAGCATCACACTAAAAGAGCTGAACAAATTACACCAGGGCGATTGGGTGGTACATATCGACCACGGTATCGGGAAATTTGCAGGTTTGGTAAAAACTGAGGTCGATGGTAAAATTCAGGAAGCAATTCGCCTGACATACAAGGATAATGATGTTTTGCTGGTAAGTATTCACAACCTTCACCGTATTTCGAAATACAAAGGCAAAGACGGATCTGAACCGAATATCAGCAAATTGGGGAGCGGTGCCTGGCAAAAAATGAAAGACCGCACAAAAGCGAAGGTTAAAGACATTGCCAAAGACCTGATTGCTTTATATGCAGCACGCCGTCAGGAACGAGGATTTGCATTTTCGCCCGACTCGTACCTGCAGACCGAACTGGAAGCTTCCTTCATTTATGAAGATACTCCTGACCAGCTGAAAACAACCATTGCCGTAAAAGAAGACATGGAAAAAGAAATTCCGATGGACCGACTGGTTTGCGGCGATGTGGGCTTCGGGAAAACCGAAATAGCTGTTCGTGCTGCATTTAAGGCCGTGGCCGACAGCAAACAGGTGGCCGTATTGGTACCAACAACCATTCTTGCACTTCAGCACTACAAAACATTTTCCGACCGCCTGCGCGATTTTCCGGCTCGGGTTGAGTACATCAGCCGGTTACGCAATGCCGCCCAGGTTAAACAAGTGCTTGAAGATACCAAAGCCGGGAAAGTTGACATTCTGATTGGAACGCATAAGCTGGTGGGAAAAGGTGTCAACTTTAAAGACATGGGTTTGCTGATTGTTGACGAAGAACAAAAGTTTGGCGTTTCGGTAAAGGAAAAGCTAAAACAGATGAAAGTAAACGTGGATACACTCACGCTAACAGCAACACCTATTCCACGAACTTTACAATTTTCGATGATGGGTGCCCGCGACCTGTCGATCATACAGACTCCCCCGCCCAACCGCTACCCTATAGCTACTGAATTGCACGGGTTTAATGTCGATATCATCCGTGAAGCCATTCAGTACGAAATGGCACGGGGTGGGCAGGTTTTCTTTATTCACAACCGGGTTTCGAATATTTACGAAGTTGAAGCTGAAATAAAAAAGATTGTTCCGGGTGTACGCACCATTGTGGGGCATGGCCAGATGGACGGCGAGAAACTCGAAAATGTGATGATGGATTTCATCAATGGCGAATACGATGTGCTGGTAGCAACCACCATTATCGAGTCGGGGCTCGATATTCCGAATGCCAATACCATCATCATTAATCATGCTGAGAACTTTGGGCTGAGCGACCTGCACCAGTTACGCGGGCGAGTTGGCCGCTCGAATAAAAAAGCCTTTTGCTATTTGCTGGCGCCGCCGCTTTCAACTCTCACTGCCGAAGCGCGCCGCCGCCTGAAAGCTATTGAAGAATTTTCTGAACTTGGTAGCGGATTCAACATTGCCATGCAGGATTTAGACATTCGTGGTGCCGGAAACCTGTTGGGCGCCGAACAAAGTGGATTCATTGCTGATATCGGATTTGAAACCTATCACCGCATCCTGAATGAGGCCATTCAGGAATTGAAACAAACCGATTTTAAAGAGTTGTTCCAGGACGAAAAAGAAGATTCGTCACAGGCATTTTTGAATGTGAAATTTGGCAACGACTGCCAGATTGATACTGATTTGCAGTTGCTCTTTCCGGATAAATATATCCAAAGTACTTCGGAGCGAATGCTGCTTTACCGTGAGCTCGACAACCTTGAAAGCGAAGAAGCACTGGTACAGTTTGATGCCGGGTTGGTCGACCGTTTCGGAAAGTTACCTCCTGAAAGTATTGAATTAATTGAGGTTGTCCGCCTTCGCTGGGTAGCAATTAATCTTGGAATGGAAAGAATCATCCTGAAAAATCAAAAAATGGTTTGTCATTTCATTTCCAATCCTCAATCGCCTTTCTATCAGTCGCCGGCGTTTGGAAAAGTGCTTCAATATGTGCAAACACATCACCAAACTTGCCGCATGAAAGAGGGCAACAACAAGCTTTCGCTCACTTTCGAGAAAGTAAAAACGGTTAAAAAGGCGAAAGAAATTCTGGCAGGAGTTGGGGAGGATTAAAAAGAAATAAACGGTTTTGCTGGTGAATGTTATTTTCTATCGTACTTTCTTCAGGGATCTATCGACACAATTAAACTGATCTGATGTTTTAATATATTCCTCCACAATATTTCCTGAATTGCCTTTTATTGTGATTGTGATTTTATTCTCAGTGGCTGTCCAATTTCCCGATTTCTCTGAGGCCACATTTGATTTACCATCAATTAGAGTAACATACATCCATTGAGCTACACCATTCTTATGTAGGACAAACATCTCGGCTTCAGAATTACTTGCATATCCTTTTACCTCAATCATATATCCACCTTCATATTTTTCCAGAAATGGATTTTTTTCTATTTGAACAGTACTGGATTGTACCACAATGCTATTTGCTTTTTTATTTGACTTAGAGCATGATACAATAAAAAATAAGAAAAAAACACAAATAGGATAAATTGTTAATATTTTCATTTTTAAGCACTTATATTTCTTCACTATCTAAATGATAAAGTTAACCTTTTGCCAATAATATAATATTTTCGGCCAATTATTCCTTTCATTAAAATCCTTTACGACTATAATGAAAACTGACGGGGTGAATAAACGACCTCAACCCTGTCAGGTTTTGAAGACCTGACAGGGTTAGGAGTAGCGCTTGCTCGCAATCTGTTACCTATTGAATGATTATTTACTTTTGGATAAAATATCTTAGCCAAAATTCCATTCATCCTTCAGCATGGCATAAACCAAATCGTCAACCCATTCGCCGTTAATAAAAAGGCTTTCCCTGAAATGAGCTTCCCGGCGAAAGCCCAATCGCTCAAACAGGCTAACTGACCTCAGGTTTCGTGGATCAATGGACGCAATAATTCGTCGTTTTCCCAACTGGTTAAATAAATAGCTGATTATTTCGCGGAGCGCCTCGGTAGCATAACCATTCCCCTGAAACACCTCGTTCAAAGTGATTCCAAGCTCAACCTGAAAATTGTTCTCAGCACTGACGTGAACGCCAATATCACCAACCAATTCTCCTGTGTCCTGTATTATAATCACAAACTGAAACCAGGTTCCGGGTTCATTAATCACAGGAGAAACCCGATTAACTATAAAATCGTTTACATCAGCAATAGTCTCAGGAATCCAACCCTGATAACGATTTACCAGATGATTCGAGCGATACTGAAAAACACCAGAAGCATCAGCCAAATGAATAGGTCGTAACAAAAGTCTGCTGGATATGAGTCTGATTGATTCCAAGCTACCGGTATTTAATTTTTCGTTTGGCTTCCATTAACCGTTTATCGCCAGCCAGCCAGTATTTTCTCACCCAGTTGCCCTGCTTGTCGCACTTGTAATAAATGTCCTGCTTTGGATTTCTACCATAAATGGGCAGTCCGACTAAAAAGTCGACGGAATAGTGGTCTAAAAACCCATTGGGAGTCAAGGTATAGTTTAGTACAGTTTTAAATTCCGAATTAATGTCCTTTCGCTCAATCCGTATCAGCCGGCCTGCCTGATCGTAAAACAATTCAACACGTTCGCCGGAATCGAGGTTGCCTTGCTTGTCAACACTGTGACGGATAAACGAAGTTAACCGCCCCTGGTTATATTCAGGATCTTTCTCGACCATGAATAATTCACGGGCATTTCTTTTTCGATCGATTGCCCAGAAATTCACCGATGTGATGCGACCATTCTCATCCGTGAAGTTTTCGTATTCTATACTTTCACTGGCCGGATTAAATTCATCTTTCTTTATGATTTCCTTTTCGGTATAAAAATTCCCGGATTTAATTCTTTGGTAAGCATATTCTGTATAAACCTTTCCCTTAAATGTATTTACCCGTCTGACCAACCTCGAATTCTCATCGAAAAAATACTCAAATTTCCATCCTGAATATTTTCCAGGCTTAAATACGCCCGAGTC
Organism: Bacteroidota bacterium; assembly: GCA_021849365.1. GTDB lineage: Bacteria > Bacteroidota > Bacteroidia > Bacteroidales > Prolixibacteraceae > Aquipluma. Next base: position 22,050 of record JAJZSZ010000027.1, read on the forward strand.
TTTTTTTGTAGGAATCAACTCTTTACCATATCGCCTTTCGACCACCTTGACTATATTGCCATGAAAATCAGCAACTTTTGGAAATAATTGTCCAAAAGTAACAACCGAAAGAAGTAAAAAAAGAGTAGTAAAAAAGGTTCTCATCATTCCGGATTAAATCAGGCTTTCCCAAAGATAAAACTTTAGTCAGACATTTTATTCAATACAGCCATTGCTTTATGGGCTTTGCTGGTACTTTACAGATAAATGAATGCTTAACAATCACGTTTCATCAGAAAGTCTGTCTGTTCATCATCACCAATTCTGAAAATATGATTACCAAATTCTGCAAATCCATTTTTCCGATAGAAATTCAGTGCTTTGTGATTCTTTTCCCACACGCCAAGCCAAATATATTTGCAACTGGCATCTTTGGCAATTTTCAAAGCATGAACAAACAAAGCCTGTCCAATTTTCTTCCCCTGAAACTCGTTCAAAACATAAATACGTTCAATTTCCATTGAATCGCTATCTATAAGCTCAGTTTGAGCCTTTCCAAAATTGACTTTTAAATAGCCCACCAGTTTTTTATCGTAATATGCAAAATAAAATGCCGAATCCGGATTGTTCAATTCACGGGTTAGCTTGTCGGTATCAAAACTTTCAGATAAATACACATCCAGATTTTCGGGAGGATTGTGTGCCGCAAATGTTTCAGAGAAGGTTTTCCGTCCTAAATTTTGCAACTGCAAAACATCGTCAGCACCAATCTTATTTATTTCAATCAAATTCTCCATTAATTGTTTTTTAGGAAGAAAATAACAGCAGCAATCAATCCGGCCGAAACGACAATCCAACGAAGTATTTCAGGTTTCATTTTTCCGGCCAGTCGGCCACCAATCCAACCGCCAAACAGCGAACCAAAAATCATAACAAACGCCACCATCCAGTCAACCTTTCCGGAGAAAGCAAAATAAATAGCAGCAGCCAGGTTTATAGCAAACCCAAGAGCCTGTTTCAGAAAATTGAGTCGCGTCATCGATTCGTCGGTAACCAACCCGAGTGTGGCCATCAGGATAACTCCCAGCCCGGCACCAAAATAACCACCATAAACGGCAGCCATAAAAACTAAACACATCATAAACAATGGGTTATGGTGTTCTGTATGTGCATGGCCAATACGTGCCACTACCCAATTTTTGATTTTCACCTGAGCTGCCAGCAGAATAGTTGCCAGTAAAATAAGGTATGGAATAATCGTTTTAAAAGTATTCTCATTGGTGTTTAAAATAAGCAACCCTCCGGAAACTCCTCCAACGATAGATACCGGAAGCAGTTTCATCAGTCGGTTGCGTTGCGATTGAAACTCGGTTCTCTGTGCCCACATCC
>JAJZSZ010000371.1 GCA_021849365.1 Bacteroidota bacterium
CGTTTCAGAAATTACAACATCCTAAAAAACCGGTTGCACAATTTCCAGCCCTATTCCAGACCTGTCCTGAAGAGTGATTTTGCCATCGACAACCTGAACGCCGGAATAAGGATCGTTCGAAATCAGCAGATTTCCATCCAAATCGGCCCAGTCGCATTTTGGAGAAAGCTGTGCTGCTGCCGAAATGGCACACGAAGTTTCGGTCATACAACCGATCATTACCTTCATGCCCAGCGATTTGGCCAACGTCAGCATTTGGTGTGCTTCGCGCATACCGGTGCATTTCATCAGCTTGATGTTGATGCCGTTGTAAACACCTTTTGCTTTAATTACATCGGGCAACCGCTGTACCGATTCGTCGCCAATAATAGGCAGCGGACTGTGTTCAGTGAGCCATGCAATATCGTCGATGGCTGTTTTAGGCATCGGCTGTTCTACAAATACAACACCTTTTTCCTTCAGCCAGTGAATGGTTTCGAGCGCTTTATTTTTGTCGGTCCAGCCCTGATTTACATCCACGCAAAGCGGTCTGTCGGTCGACGAGCGAATGGTCTCAACCATTTCCCGGTCGGTTGCCATTCCAAGTTTCACCTTCAGAATTTTATACGGAGCTGCTTCGGCCACCTTCTGGCGAACTACTTCAGGTGTATCGATGCCGATAGTAAAAGAAGTGTTTGGCGTTGTTTCAGGCTTGAATCCCCAGATTTTGTACCAGGGTTGTCCCATTATTTTTCCCAGCAAATCGTGTAAAGCGATGTCCACCGAAGCTTTTGCCGCACAGTTTCCGGGGAGTACTGAATCAACATACGAAAGAATTTCTTCAACCCGGAACGGATCTTTAAACTGTGCTAAATTTAATGACGACAGAAATTTTGAAACCGAATCGATGCTTTCGCCCAAATAAGGAGGCATCGATGCTTCGCCGTAACCAACCATACCATCAAATTCGATACGGGTAAGCACATCGGGCGTGGTTTTTCGGGAACTATTGGCTAAGGTAAAAGTGTGTTTCAACGTCAGCTCGTGCGGCACAAAGCTAAGCTTTAAACCGCCTCCTGAAGGTTTTGGCCTTTTATCTTTTGTTGCTGCAAAAATCGGTTCGAATCCCGAAACACCAGCCAGTGTAGTTAATCCAGCTGTGCTTATAAAGTTGCGACGTGAAACCATATCGAATGATGAATTAGGAGTATAAATTGTGAATTGTTGGTTATTATTTGGTGATGGTGTACCACGGATGGTCCTTCACAAGGGTTATTCCTTCCGTATTTAATGAATTGGCGATGCGGCTTGAACCAACGAGTATTTTAAGCAAACTGGCGTCAAACAGCGGATCATTCGGATTCAGACTATTCAACCTCACCATCGCTGATGATCCTGAAGCATGGATAAACAAACCGTTTCCGAGACACAAGCCTACATGCGTAACACGTTGAGCGCTGCTTCCGAAGAAAATTAAATCGCCGGGCTGAAGCTTTTGGTAATCGGAAAAGTCGGGGTGCATTCCATACCGAACTTGTTGTGAGGCATCGCGTGCCAAAACCACTCCCTGTGAATAGTAGCACGTTTTGGTTAGCCCCGAACAGTCGACGGCTTTGCTCGAAGTGCCTCCCCAGAAATAAGGAACGCCCATCATTTGCTGTGCAACCTTCGCCACCGACGAAATTTGCAGCGGTTTACCGGTCCACTCGTCAAACGACAAACATTCGTTTTTCTTCACAAAGACTATTCTTCCATCGGGCAAAAGCGCCTGTAAATAACCTTTGGATTCTCCAGTAACTTCAAACAAATCGCAGATAACCAAATCTGTTGCAGGCATAGCCTTTTTATCGGGTGCGGAATAAGCAAAACCGTTTAACCTGTTGTAAATAAATCGTCTGCTTTGTTTCCAATTGGTCATTTCAACAGCTGTTTTAGGCACAACAGCTCCATGGTTTGTCCAGCCAATATATCGATCCGGAGTTTGTATGAGCCACCATTCGCCTTTTTCATCCAGAATTTTGACGGGAGTTCCCATCAGAGCCTGTGTGGCCATTTCACCGGCGTGAGCCGGAATTGTGCGAATATTTGCTACTGAAAGTTTTACTAATCCCCAGGTTTTGTCGCCCAGTTTTGCGTCAGGCAGTACATTGAGCGAATCGACAAACTTTAAATTCTTTCCGTTCAGAAACTGTATGATTTGTTCCTTATTCTCCGGTATGTCAACATTTCCCGATACAATGAATCTCGATGAGGACGTATCCTTCAAAGAAACTGTCAGAATTGCAGTTCGCTTATCAGGGACAAGTTGTTTTTGCAAGGTCTGTAATTCAGCAGCCAATTGTTTGAAGTTTGTCTTTTGTGCAGCTGCATTTATCGACATCAGGAGGAATATTACAAATATTGTTTTGCTCATATTTTTCAAACTTTAAATTTTCAATCCTGCGAACTTCAAGCTTACCGAAATTATGTGATTGATTATCTTTAAACAAAACTAAAAACACTTTGGCAAATAAATAACTCAATTTTACAAGTATTTTCGAACAATAGCGTCAAGCCCCGGAATCAGAATTCGAGGCATGTGACTTTCCCATCGAGCGAACTGACTAGTACCCGGTTTGAACTAAAAGGAGTAACCCCATTTATCAAACAGTTCGACAATTTGTATTTCCAAACCACTTCCTGTGTTGCTTTGCTTATGGCTACTATTTGTCCGTACAGGTTGGTACAAAAATAAGCTTATCGTTTTCGGTTATCGGCGAGGGACCAATTTCGTAACCAAGTTTGGCATCACAATCCCAAACAACGGTTTGGTTAGTTGCGCGGGTGTCAAAAGCCATTACATGCCCTTCGTTCATGTTTTTAATGTAAACCTGTTCCCCATCTGACGATATTCCGATGGATTCGCGGCACGAGTATTTCGCGGAGTCCCAGATTTCTTCGCCGGTTTCTGCATTCAGGGCTGTGAAGTGACGGTCGGGCGCCACGATAAAAATCTTTCCGTTCGCGGCAACTGGCCAGACTGCAGCAGGAGAAAGCATTCGGTTCGAGTATTTTTCTCTTTTCCAAAGCAGCTTTCCACTGGTTTTATCCAGCGCATAGAAAGTGTTTCCCCAGGAACCAAAGTAAACGGCATTCCCATAAACCAGGGGTTTCGATTCAACAAAATTCTTGACTTCATTAAACTGCCATTTCAGTGTACCCGTAAGGATGTCAATTGCTCTGAAAACACCTTCAGAAGATCCTAAAAACACGATCCCGTCATTAATTTCGGGAGAGGCCACAATCGGGTGACCGGTTTCAAACTTCCAGACAAGTTTTCCGGTTTTTAGATTCAGACAATAAACGTTTTGGTCAGTAGATGCACAAATTACCCGATTGGAGCTTACAGCTGGCGTCGAGTATATTTTTCCTGAAGTTTTAAACCTCCAACATATTTTCCCCGATCGTTTGTCGAGAGCCAGAATTTCGCCGTTTGTGTTGGCAAAAATTGCAGTTTTTTCCGAAATAGAAATGCCTGTTCCAATGTCGCTTTTATCCTGAAATGTCCATATGGTCTTCACCTGCGGATAAGTGTTATTTCCCGAAAAATCGGGGCGTGACCACGTGGTTTTTTCGTTTTTAAAGTCTTTCGGGCCTAGCGGAACTTTACACCAGACCGGCAGTGTTTTTCTCCCGGTAATTCGCTCCGAATAATACATCGTGTCAGTGGTTACGGTCACAATGTTGTATCCGCCGGTTTCGTCTTTAACCCTGAGGTTCGAACGGGCCATAACTCCAGGTATCCCTTCAAAGTTGTACAGTTTATTGTTGTGGCCATGGCCGAGCAAACTCGCCTGAATGTTTCTGGTTTTTAGCAGATCAATAACTTCGTACCAATTCGACAGGGATTCGTCGAGCGGATAATGGTTGATAAAAATGATCGGCTGTTTGGGATCTTTTATGCTATTTAGCTTCGATTCGAGGAAAACCAGTTGCTCGCGTGGAACCAGGCCAGGCGCCATTCGCATGTTCGGGCCGCTGGCTGTTCCTATGAAAAGGAAACCGTTCTTCTCGAAAGAGAAATATTCGCTTCCAAAAATTCGAACAAAATCATTATTCCCGCTTTCCGACCATTTGGAGTCGTGGTTTCCCGGCGTAACGTAAACCGGAATCTTCAATTTATCGAGAATCGATTTTGCTTCAACCAGTTCGGCATTCGAACCAAATTCCATTACATCACCGGAAAGAATAACAAAATCGAGATCACTTTGCTGGTTTATATCGTCAACAGTCAGTTGTAAATCCAAAGCGCCAGTGCTTCCGCCAACATGTGTATCGGTAACATGGGCAAACCTAAATGTTTGTGCCCCGGAAATGAGCGCTGACAAAATAAGAATCAGAAATAGGAAGTGTTTCATTTAGGAAGCTCGGTATTAGTTTCAAAAAAAATCACCAGGTGATGAGGATCACCTGGTGAAAGATAGCTAACTAAAGTTGATTTCAAATCACCAACCCGGTGTTTGAGTCAATTTGTAGCCTTTATCGAGATATTCACTGATTTGGGTATTCCCAACCGGAGCCAGATAAACCCTGTCATTGAAATCATCGCGGTTCGAAACATTTTCCGGAACATAATAGCCAAC
>JAJZSZ010000372.1 GCA_021849365.1 Bacteroidota bacterium
TTCGGTTAACCACGACTATTGGGGAACATTTATTTCCTATCTGGGTTATTTCCTGATGGCGCTTGGAATGGGATTTACTGTATTTAGCAAAAGCAGCCGTTTCCAGACCTTGGTTCGGTTAAGTTCAAAATTGCAGGCTAAACGTAAAGCTCTGAAAATATTACTACTTGCTGTTACTTTAACTGGACTGAGCTGGACAAATACTGCCCAGGCTGCAGGAAATTCGTCGGCTAAGCAGAAGCATATCGATGCATTCAGCGAATTGCTGGTTCAGGATCATCAGGGACGTATCGAACCGGTTAGCACTTTAGCATCCGACTTGTTGCGTAAAATTGCCAAAGCCGACAAGTGGGATGGTATGTCGTCGGTTGAGTTCTTCCTTGAGTTAAGCGCTAATCCGGATAAGTGGAAGACGGTTCCATTAATTAAAGTTGGCAACCCTGAATTGAGCCGCGAATTGGGCGTTTCTGGTGGATTCATCTCATTCAGACAAATGTTTGATGACGCCGGAAATTACAAACTGAATGAAAAGGTTCAGCAGGCTTACAACAAGAAACAAACGCTTCGGAACAAGTACGACAAGGAAGTAATGAATGTTGACGAGCGGGTGAACATTTGCTACCAGATTTTCAATGGCGATTTTCTGAAGATTTTCCCAATTCCGAACGATGCTAATAAAACATGGGCAACTTCGTCAACGCTTCCAAAAACGATGAAAAAGACGGAAGCCGACTTTGCAGGTAATATTTTGAGCCTGTATTACCAAAGCTACTTCGAAGCAGAATCGTCGGGCAATTATGCCAAAGCTGATGAGAACCTTGGCTATATCAATAAATTTCAGCAGACTTATGGCGCTGATATAATGCCATCGAAAACCAAAATTAACCTCGAAATTCTTTACAACGAGTGGAATATTTTTGGCAAGCTGGCAAAAATTTACGCAGCTCTTGGGTTCATTTTGCTTGTGGTTCATTTTATGCAGATTTTGAAGTCGACCAATCAATATGCCCGCTACATCAATTGGGGCACCTGGGTAATTTTTGCGGCCTTTGCTTTTTACACATTTGGTTTAGCTCTGCGCTGGTATATTTCCGGTCACGCGCCGTGGAGTAATGGTTACGAAACCATGATTTACGTCGGCTGGGCAACAAGTCTTTCCGGATTTATCTTCGTGAAACGTTCACCAATTACTTTGGCTGTAACCACCTTGCTTGCATCTATCATCCTTTTTGTGGCTGGTATGAGCTGGATGAATCCCGAAATTACGAATCTGGTTCCGGTATTGAAATCATATTGGCTGGTAGTGCATGTGGCTATTATCACAGCCAGTTACGGATTCTTAGCAATGGGAGCATTGTTGGGTATGCTTAACCTGGTATTGATGATTTTACGCAACAAACAGAACAATCAGAATATAAGTTATACCATTTTAGAGGTTTCGTATATAGTCGAAATGGCTTTAATTATAGGATTGTTTATGCTGACCATTGGTTCGTTTATTGGCGGTGTTTGGGCCAACGAATCCTGGGGTCGTTATTGGGGCTGGGATCCGAAAGAAACATGGGCGTTGGTAACCGTATTGGTTTATTCTATCATTTTGCACCTTCGTAAAGTGCCGGGACTGAAAAGCACATTTGCATTGAACAGCCTTGCATTGGTAGGATTAAGTTCAGTTTTGATGACATTCTTCGGGGTGAATTATTACCTGTCGGGAATGCATTCCTATGGAGCAGGCGATCCACCGCCGATTCCAAGTGGTTTGTATATTGCAATTGTTGTAATTGCCGGATTAATCATTGGCGCTAAATATGCCGAAAACAAAAACGGCAGCTTAACTGATCCGGAAGATCCACAAGAGGAATAAGATAATTTTGAAGCATAAAAGAGTCCATTACCTCTCAGGCAATGGACTCTTTGTTTTTATTGAGATTTTTTGCAATTCGCAATCAGTTTTTGCAATATCAGGTCGGCCTGTTTCACTTCTTCGGCTGATATATTTTCCAGCGCGGTACTTCTGTTTTCATTAACAATCTGCGAAGCTTGTCGAATAATTGCATCTCCTTTTTCGGTTATGGTCAGGTTAAACCGTCTTCGGTCAGATGAATGGAACGACCGGATGACATACTCTTTCTTTACCAGTAAATCGATGATTCGAGTTACTGAGGTTACATCTTTAAAAATGAGCTCGGCCAGTTTATTCTGCGATATATTTTTGTTTTTACTGAGGCAATTAAGCACAAGCCATTGATCAATTGTGATATCCAGTTTCGCCTGATCAATGCGCTTTTGCGCAAATTTTCGGTAACTTTTTATTGCCTTCTCAATCGTGTAAAAAATTACATCGGTTATGTTGTTATTCATATTTTGGTGGTTTTCAGACTCTAAATTACACAGATATTCGCTTAATAAAATTTTTGCGGCTGAACAGTTATTACGATAGTTGCACCATTTCTCTTTAGTTCGAAGTTCTTTTTGCTGTACGATCCTGTCAGATAGCTCTTTACTGCATCAACGCCACTGAATTCTTTTTCATCAACTGCAACAACAATGTCGCCGGCAGTAATCCCGGCCTTTGCTGCAGGCGAATCATTCATGACATTGCTGATTACAATCTGATTGTCTTTTGTCCGGAACGATAATCCGGTCAGGTTAAAGTTAAAAGGTACATTAATATTTTCGTTAGCAATTAGTTTCATGGTTTTATTTGTATAATCGAACACTACATTGAAACGCTTAACCAGGTCCATTCCAATAACGCCGTCAATGGTTTCCTGCGACATAGCGCCGGAAGTTGATGTCGAGAAATTAACGGGCACCTGGGCAAACTGGAAGCTTCCGATATTTAGCTGCGACAACGATGATAAATAATTGAAAGAAGCACTTGAAGCCGCCCCTCCAATAACCGGCACCTGTACTTTGGTCTTTAAATTTTGCTCCAGACTGTGTTTTTTGATGAAGTTTGAGCTGAGACTCGCTGTGAATCCAGCTCCTGAATCGAAAATCAGGTTTACCGGCAGGGCTTGTCCCGATTCGGTAGTAATTGTTGCGCGGAAAGCCGGAAGCTGATCTTCGTACAAAAAGATGGGCAATACTTCGGCATTGCTGTAAATTGTCGTCCCCGGAGCGTACAGCTCGATGTAATTATCCTGATAATTGATAAACGATACGTAGTTTTTGAGAAGTTCATACCCAATAGCTCCGGCCACTTTTTCGCCGTTTGGACCAGTGTTTAATCTCGATAAATCTTCGATGTAAAGTTTTATTCCATTCAACTTAAATCCATTAATTTCAATACTGTTGTTGTTTGAAATATCTGTTTCAACAACATTCACCGAGGTTTGCATTTTTTCTTTTTCAGGAGCTACTTCAACGTCCACTTCTTTCAGCAGTTGCGTATCCAATACAGTGCTGCCTGCGCCCGTGTCAAAAACAAAACAATACTCTTTGGCTGAATTATTTATCCGTGCTTTAATGTAAGTATGAGCTCCGCTTGACGTGAAAGGAATGCGCACCAGAGATTGAGCAGGGTTGCCTTTGACTGCCAAACTCAGGAGAAGAAAAACTACTGAAATAAAAGATACTGTTTTCATGATTTGTCTGTTTTAATTGTTTTGTAAGTTCCTTTAAAAGAATATTGATACAATTTTAATTGATATATCAATTAAAATAAAACAGCGGAATCACATTTAACTAAACTTTAGGTAAGCGTTTAGTTTTTCTAAAGTTTAGTTATCAATGGAATACCTTGGCTTTTGTCTTAGAAAGAGTACCTCAGGCTTACAGTTGTTTTGAAGTTGCGTGATAACCCGGGATAGTAATAGCGTGGCGATTGGTTTCCTGCAGCAGTGGCATTAATCAGAATCATTGAGGCATAGCGAACATTGAATATGTTTTGAACTCCGGAAGACACACTAACCGAAAGCTTTCCAAAGGATTTTTCGAAACCGGCCATCAGGTTGGCCAACTGGTAAGCCTGAGTGTACAGCGAATTGTCGTCGCGGATTGGCATTTGTCCAACGGTTTGGTAATGCAGGTTTGCAAAAAATCCATTATTATGGGTGGCTTCGAGCATCCAGTTGGTGATAGCGGCAGGAGTCCCGGTTAACTTATTCCCCGAATAGTCATTTGTTCCATCAATAAATTGGGCAAATCTGTAATGTGTAAGATTGGCATTTGTGCGCAGATAGGTTGTCCATGCTGGTCTATCAATCAGTTTATAGTCCAGTTTTAATTCAATTCCGGAATGATTGGTCGATCCGGCGTTAATGCCCATATAGGCGTCATCAGCAGTTCTTCTGGCCACCAGCAAATTTTTCACTTTCATGTAATAAGCTGAAATTTCGGCATATATGGAGTTCCCGACTTTTGCTTTAGTTCCGAGTTCAAAATTCCAGCCGGTTTCAGGTTTAATCAAGGTGTTGCGCTGTCCGTTTGGCATAAGCGTTTCTTCGAGGGTGGGAGGGGAGAAGCCATGACTCACCACTGCAAATAACCTTGTTGCAGGCGAAATCGTCCAGTTGGCCGCCAGTCGGGGCGAAATTACCGGATTAAAATGAGATCGGAA
>JAJZSZ010000028.1 GCA_021849365.1 Bacteroidota bacterium
TCCAGATTCGTAACATGGGTAATCCACTGTACGTTATCGATGGTATTCAGAAAGATGCCGGTCAGTTCAACAATATTTCGCCAAACGACATCGAAAGTTTAACTATCCTGAAAGATGCTTCGGCAGCCATCTACGGGGTACGTGCAGCAAACGGTGTTGTGGTGGTAACCACCAAACGCGGTAAACTGGGCACAAAAAACACCATTAATGTTGATGCTTATACCGGATGGCAAAATTGGTCGCGTTTCCCGCAAACTACCGATGCTTATCAATGGATGAACGGTAAAGCCGATGCTGAAATGAACCAGTTTGGAAAAACTGACATCACTGCTTCGGAACTGGCCAAATGGAAAGCCGGAACTGAACCAGGCTACAAGAGCTTCAACTGGTACGATTTCATTATCAAACCAAATTCGCCACAAACATCAATCAATGTAAATACAACCGGGGGTTCCGACAAAATTAACTATTACCTGTCGGTAACACGTTTGGATCAGAACTCGGTATTGGGCCGCGAATTTACTTTCGGTCGTACCAACATCCAGTCGAACATTGATGCAAAAATTACTGAACGTCTGAAAGTTGGTGTACAAATCAACGGCCGTCAGGAAACCCGCGACAATCCGGGGGTTCCCGGAGGTGACGACTATTGGGCACCACGTTTCGCTTTATTCCGTAACCGTCCAACCGAACGTCCGTTCGCAAACGACAATCCGGAATACATCAACAACATTGGTCACATGGCTGAAAACTGGGGTTTGCTCAACAAAGCAAAATCAGGTTACTGGACTGAAGACTGGCGTGTATTGCAAACCAATTTCATTGGTGAATACGAAACTCCAATCAAAGGTTTGTCAGCTAAAGGAACTTATTCGTACTACATTGCCGACAGGCTGATGAACGGTCACGAATATACTTACGATGCATACAGCTATTTCCCTGAAACTGATACTTACAAAGTTACTTTTGCCAACCTGAACCCTTGGAGGGAACGCGGTACACGCAAAATTTTTGAAACTGTATTACAGGGACAATTGAACTACAAAAAAGAAGTAGGTCAACACAATTTCGCAGGAACTTTCGTTGCTGAGCGCATCAACCGCCACGAATTGGAAGTTTGGGTTCACTCGGTTCCAAAAACCAATGCTTTACCTATTCTTCAGTTTGCTGATATGGATACTTACAACGATTCTGATTTCGAACAGGCACGTATTGGTTACATTGGCCGTTTCAACTACAGCTATGCCAACAAATATTACCTCGAAGTATCTGGTCGTGAAGATGCTGCCTGGAAATTTATTTCAAGCAAACGTTGGGGATTCTTCCCATCGGCTTCTATTGGCTGGAGAATCACAGAAGAAGCTTTTGCCAAACAATTAATTGGCGCAAGCAGCTTAGACCTGAAACTCCGTGCTTCGTACGGTGAACTTGGTGACGACGAAGTTGGTATTGGTGCATTCGACTACATTACCGGTTACAACTACGGAACATCAACTGTAATTATCGACGGAAACGTTGTGAAAGGTTCAAGAGACCGTGGTGTGCCAATCACTTCAATCTCATGGTTTACCAGTAAAATTACCGATATCGGTGCCGATTACTCGATCATGAGCGGAAAAATCAACGGTAGTGTCGATTATTTCTATCGTAAACGTAGCGGATTGCCAGCAAACAAATATGACGTTCTGGTACCAAGCGAATTGGGTTACTCATTGCCAAAAGAAAACCTGAACAGCGACGCAGTAATGGGAGCTGAAGCTTCTATCAACTACGACGGTAAAGTGGGCGAACTGACTTACACTGTAGGTGGTAACATCTCGTTTGCACGCGAAAAATTCCTGAGCTCGTATAAACCACGTTTCAACAACTCATGGGACAACTACCGCTATTCAAGCGAAGGCCGCTGGACTGGTATGTACTGGGGATATGAAGTAATTGGTCAGTTCCAGTCATTCGACGAGATTAACAACTACACTGTGAACAACGACGGACAAGGAAACAAAACCATGTTACCTGGTGACCTGATGTATAAAGACGAAAACGGCGACGGTGTTATCAACGAATACGACCAGCGTCCGATTGGTTATCCAAGAGATCGTAACCCAATCCTGAACTTCGGTTTCAACGTGAGCGCAAGCTATAAAAACTTCGACTTCAAAGCCGACTTCTCTGGTGGTTCAATGTACTCGTACAACCAGCAATGGGAAATGAGAAGCCCATTCCAAAACACCGGTAACTTGCTGAAAAACTTCTACGAAGACCGTTGGCATCGTGTTGATCCGCTTGATTTGAATAGCGAATGGGTTTCAGGACAATATCCTGCACTGCGCTTCAACAACGGCGATCACTCAAACTACAACAAAAATTCAAGCTTCTGGCTTACAAATATGTCGTATCTGCGCTTAAGGACAATGGAATTGGGTTATACTCTGCCAAAAACTCTGGCCGAAAAAGCAAAACTCCAGAAAGTCCGTCTCTATGTAAATACATATAACCTTTTCTCATTCGATAAGTTGAGAAAACTAGGTGTTGAACCTGAGATTATGGACGAAAACGGTCTTCAGTATCCTCAGAACAGATTAGTTAATCTTGGAGTTAACCTCAGTTTCTAACCTAAAAACTTTTATACAATGAAAAAATATTCGATTCTTTTAATTATGCTTTTCGCCCTTGGTTGGGGTTGTAACGATGAAGCATTTTTGGATAAAGAACCTACCAATATCCTTTTGGACAACCAGATTTGGGGAGACAAAAGCCTCGTTCTTTCGGTTGTTGCCGACTTATACGATCGCATTCCGGAATATCAAACCATAACAAACTGGTATGATTTTGCCTCTTTCGACGAAGCATTTGCCTCAAATGGTGGCGATTACTGGCGTCATAAAAACCAGGATTACGGTTATGGCGAATGGTCGTACTGGGATTACGGACTAATCCGCGAAGTAAACCTGTTCATCGAAAAATGCGGTACTGCCGACAAACTCGACCCTGCCGATAAGGCTCAGTTCCTTGCCGAAGGTCGTTTTATCCGCGCCAGCATCTACTTCGAATTGGTAAAACGCATGGGTGGCGTGCCACTGATCACCGAGTCGATGACTTACGATTTCAGCGGCGATCCATCGTACCTTCGCAAACCGCGCTCGAAAGAAGTTGAAGTTTACGATTTTATCATCAAAGAGCTCGACGAAATTAAATCGGCTTTGCCAAAGAATTCAGCTATCAAATCACGTGCAACACAAGGTTTGATTCTGGCTATGAAATCGCGCGTTTGCCTGTATGCTGCTTCTATCGCTAAATATGGTGCAACCACTCCAACCGTAGCATTGCCAGGCGGCGAAGTAGGTATTCCTGCAAGTCTTGCTCCTGCTTATTACCAGAAAGCTTTGGCTGCTGCCGAAGAACTAATAAACAGCGGCGACTATTCTTTATACAAAAAGAAAGAAAATCTTTCAGAAAACTTCTCGAACCTTTTCATCGACAAAGGAAATAACCCTGAAGCAATCTTCGTGAAAGACTTCAAACTGAAGAGTGGTAAAGTACAAGGCTGGACACTGGTTAACCAACCATGGTCGCAGGCTGAAGACCTTGAAGGTGGACGCACAAATCCATCGCTTAACCTGGTTCAGTCGTTCGAAAAACTTGATAATACATTCGAAACTTTCTCAACAACTCAGGCAAACGGCGACTACATCTATTTCAGCAATCCGAAAGATATGTTCGCCGGTCGCGACGCTCGTCTGGAAGGTACTGTGATGGTTCCCGGATCGTTCTACAAAGGAAAACAACTCGACATTTGGGCAGGCTTCCTTTTGGCTGACGGTAATGTAATTAAAGGCGACAACTTCGGAGCAAGAGGTACTTTGCCAGGAAAATCAGCTCCTGAATACATCGTTGGATGGGACGGACCGATCGACAACCTCGAGTTCAGTGCACAGTCGGGTTTCTATGTACGCAAATATATGGACCTTGCAGTTGGTTCAGGCCAGCGTGGTGTAAACAGCGAAGTATGGTGGATTCGTTACCGTTTGGGCGAAGTTTACCTGAACGCTGCCGAAGCTGCTTTCGAATTGGGCAACAAAGCTAAAGCTGCTACTTACATGAACAAAGTTCGCGAACGTGCCGGATTGGTTATTCCATTAACCGAAAATGAAATTACTTTCGACCGTATTGTTCATGAACGTAAAGTAGAGCTTGCTTTCGAAGGACACCAGCTTTGGGATATGAAACGCTGGCGTTTGGCTCACGTTGTTTGGAATGGTCAGGCAACTGAGCTGACTACCAAACCTGGAAAAGCCGACGAAGTTAGCACCCGCGTTTTCGGTTTGTGGCCATACAAATACTATAATCCGGGTAATCCAAACGACGGTAAATACGTGTTCAAAAAAGTTATTCCGGCACAAGTTACCAACGCTCACCGCTTCCGTTTAGGAAACTATTATTCAAACATCAATAACACGATTTTGAATAATAATCCGTTAATCGTCCGGAACCCGAACCAGGAATAACCGAACAAACAGATTTTCAAATAAAATAAATTTCAATAGATATGAAATTAAGATTAATCATAGCACTAGGTGTCATCAGCGGGTTTCTTGCTTCTTGCGGGTACGACAACTTTGACGAACCTGGTTCGAAACTCGAAGGAAAACTGGTTTATAAAGGCGAAGCGATTAATGTAAGCTATAACGACGTTACATTCCAGTTGTGGGAACCGGGATGGCAAAAGAAAGGCGAAATTAACGTATCGGTTAACCAGGACGGAACTTACGGAGCCATGCTTTTCGATGCCAATTACAAATTGGTTATCCCGAAAAATCAGGGCCCATTCATGAGCCTCACCAACGCTGAAACCAAATCGGATACGATTCTGGTAAACCTGAAAGGCGGCAAAGTGATGGACATCGAAGTTATGCCTTATTACATGATCCGCACACCGCAGTTCACCACTGCAGGACGTGAAGTGACTGGTACTTTCAAAGTTGAAAAAATCATTACAGATGCCAACGCCAAAAACGTTGAGCGCGTAAACCTGTATGTCAACAAAACTCAGTTTGTCGATTTCCGCTCGAATGTGGCTTCAGCTCAGTTAGACGGAGCTTCGGTTACAGCCGGAAATACAATCACTCTGAAAACAACTGTACCAACCATCACTCCTACTCAGAACTATGTTTTCGCACGCATCGGCTTGAAAATTGCCGGAGTTGAAGACATGATTTTCTCGCCTGTGGTAAAAGTAAATTTGTAAAACCAGGCATTACCAAATAAATATGAGCCATCTTGATATTTCGAATATCGGGATGGCTTTTTTATACCCTTCCAATTCAGTCTGGTATAATAACTATAAATTAGTCAAGTCATTCGGGCACTTGATTTTCCTAAACCACATTGAAATCATTCACCATGAAATTAAACAGACTCTATTTATGTGCTTTTGCCTGTTTGGTCATCAGCATTTCAGGTTTTGCAGCCGAAAAAAGCAAAGAAGAAATATCGGTAGTCGCTCATCCACAGCTTAATCAGCAAAGCAGCCTGTACCAAAGTAATCGGGCGCCTCTGCAACCTGCTCATTTCATTAAACTTCCGATGGGTAGTATTCAGCCCGGAGGATGGCTGAAAAAACTCATTGAACTGCAAAAAGACGGATTGTGCGGCCATCTGGGCGAAATAAGCGCATGGCTCGATAAAAAGAACAACGCCTGGCTTGCCGAGGGTGGCGACCACGGCTGGGAAGAAGTTCCCTACTGGCTGCGCGGATATTCCGACATGGCTTTTATCCTGAACGATCAGGACATGAAAAAAGAAGCTATGATTTGGATAGAAGCCATCCTGAAAAGCCAGAAACCCAACGGCTGGTTCGGCCCCGAGGTTCGCAACCGAAAGGAAAAGTACCTCGATTTCTGGTCGAACATGCTGGTGCTATTCACTTTCCAGAATTATTACGAATATACCCACGACCAGCGGGTAATCGACTTCATGACCAACTATTTCCGTTACGAACTGAGCGTTCCTGACGAAGCCTATTTGTCGAGCTACTGGGAAGACAGTCGCGGCGGCGACAACCTATACAGTATTTACTGGTTGTACAATCTTACCGGCGACAAATTTCTGCTCGATTTAGCCGAAAAAACGCACCGCTGTACCGCCAACTGGATGCAAAAATCGTCGCTCCCCAACTGGCACAACGTAAATACTGCACAGTGCTTCCGCGAACCGGCCACCTGGTTTATGCAATCGGGCGACTCGGCACATTTGGCAGCAACTTACAACGATTATAACCTTATCCGGCGCACCTTCGGGCAGGTTCCGGGTGGCATGTTTGGCTCCGACGAAAATGCCCGCATGGGTTACATCGACCCACGTCAGGGAACCGAAACCTGTGGCTTTGCCGAGCAAATGACTTCGGATGGCATTCTGATGCGCATCACCGGCGATCCACTTTGGGCTGACAATTGCGAAGATGTACTTTTCAACAGTTTCGTTGCTGCATTTACGCCCGACATGCGTGCTTTGCGCTACATTACTAGCCCCAACGGCGTTATTGCCGACGACAAAAATCATGCTCCGGGCATTGCCAACGAAGGGCCGTTTCTCACCATGAATCCGTTCAGCAGCCGTTGCTGTCAGCACAATCACGGCCATGCCCTACCCTATTACCTGCAAAACCTGGTGATGGCCAGTAACGACAATGGCCTGGCGGCAATCATGTATAACTCTTGTGTAACTTCAGCAAAAGTAGGCGATGGAACAACCGTGCGTTTGACTGAAGAGACCAATTATCCGTACGAAGAAACCGTTAGTTTCAAACTCGGCATGGACAAAAATGTGACTTTTCCCCTTTACCTACGTGTGCCCGGGTGGTGCAAAAAAGCTTCGGTAAAAATCAATAATCAGGAAGTAAAAATTGAGCCCAAAGCCGGTTCGTACATCCGGATTGAACGTGAATGGAACAACGATGACCAAATTGCACTGAATCTTCCGATGGAACTGGGTGTCCGCACATGGCAGGTAAACCAGAACAGTGTTTCAGTGGATTATGGTCCGCTCACGTTTTCGTTGAAAATTAAGGAAGAATACAGCAAAATAAGCAGCACCGCCTCGGCCATTGGTGACTCGAAATGGCAGGAAAATGCCGATCAGGAAAAATGGCCGGCTTTCCGCATCGATTACAAAAGTCCGTGGAATTACGGGTTAGTGCTCGATAAGGAAAATCCCGCCAAATCGTTCAGCATAGTTCGCAAACCCTGGCCCGCTAATAATTACCCGTTCTCGCAGCAAAATAACCCGATCGAAATTCAGGCTAAAGGACGGCAAATTCCAACCTGGGGAATCGATCAATTTGGATTGGTTGACGTTCTTCCTCAATATCCGGCAGTGACCAACAACCCGGTTGAATCGATTACATTGATCCCTATGGGCGCAGCCAGGCTGAGAATATCAGCATTCCCTGTAGTGAAATAGCTTTTCAGAATGAGTATTTTCCCATCAGAAACTGTATTACCAACAAAGCATCTTTGTCAGAAAAACTATTAATAAATCCAAAATAAATAACCATGAGTAAAAATTACATGGGGAATTTCAGTAAAACCTCCCCATTTTATTTGGTCCTTTTGAGCTTGTTTTTGCTCGCCTCGTGCGCCGAAACAAAAAAAGCGACTCCGGTAGTTTCCACAACCAAAAACCTGCGGGCACCAGCTTATCCTTTAGTTACAATCGACCCCTATACAAGCGCGTGGTCAACTACCGATCAGTTATACGGCGATGTAGTTCGCCACTGGACCGGCAAACGCCATGGATTGATTGGCGCCATTCGTGTTGACGGACAAGTTTACCGTTTCCTCGGCAAAGAAGAATTACCACGGAAAGCGATCGTTCCAATGGCCAACAATGGCGCATGGGATGGCCTTTTTACGAATACCAAACCCGCCAACGGATGGGAAAAACCGGATTTTAACGCATCGAAATGGTCGGCCGGGAAAGGTGCTTTTGGTACCGAAGGCATGCCCGATTTAGCTACTCCCTGGTTAACACCTGATATTTGGGTGCGCCGCGAGTTTACGCTCGATGCCAACCTGTCGAACCTACCGCTTTATATCATTTACTCGCACGACGACAACTTCGAACTTTACCTGAATGGCACCAAACTCGTGGATACTGGTTATGCATGGAAAAATAATGTTGTTCTTCCTTTGACCGACGAAATGAAAAGTCTGTTGGTAAAAGGTGGTAAAAACGTGATTGCTGCGCATTGCCACAACAAAACAGGTGGTGCGTTGGTCGATTTCGGATTGTATCAGGATAACGAAAAACAGGAAATTTTTACCCAGACCGCTACCCAAAAATCGGTTTCTATGTCGGCAACCTCAACGTTCTATGTATTTGCCTGCGGACCGGTTGATCTGAATCTGAAATTTACATCGCCGCTGTTGCCACAAAACCTGGATGTACTTTCGCGCCCGGTAAGCTACGTGAATTACGACGTAAAATCGAACGACGGCAAAGAACACGAAGTTCAGATTTATTTCGAAGCTACTCCTGAATGGGCTGTTGACAATCTATCTCAGGAAGTCTCTATCGAAAAAGGCGAAACCGAAGGCTTAACTTATTTCAAAGCCGGAACAACAGAACAACCGGTTTTGGCTAAAAAAGGCGACGACCTCCGGATCGACTGGGGTTATTTCTACCTCTGCGGACCAAAAACTCCGGAAATGAGTTACGCACTCGGAACCTACCAATCGGAAAAAGAAGGTTTTGCAGCTACCGGAATCCTGGAATCGACCAGCGAACAAAAAATTACAACCAAAATGATTCCGGATATGCCGGTAATGGCTTGTGCTCAGCAATTAGGCAAAGTTTCGGCAAACGGTTCAACCGGTCGCATCATGATTGGTTACGACGATTTGTATTCCATTCAGTATTTCAATGAAAATCGCATGGCCTGGTGGAAAAAAGATGGTCAGGTAACGATGGACGCCGCACTGAAAGCCGCTCACGCCGAATACGATCAACTGATGGAAACCTGTGCTCAATTTGACAACCAGTTGTGGAACGATGCTGTTAAAGCCGGTGGCGAAAAATACGCTGAATTGTGCGTTTTGGCTTTCCGTCAGTCAATTGCCGCCCACAAACTGTTTAAAGACAAGGAAGGAAACACCATTTTCCTTTCGAAAGAAAACTTCAGCAACGGATCGATTGGTACGGTTGACTTAACCTATCCTTCTGCCCCATTATTCCTGATTTATAATCCCGAGTTAGAAAAAGGTATGATGAATCCGATTTTCTATTATTCTGAAAGTGGAAAATGGAACAAACCATTCGCTGCGCACGATGTGGGTACTTATCCGCAGGCCAACGGCCAAACTTACGGTGGCGACATGCCTGTTGAAGAATCAGGAAATATGCTGATATTGGCTGCTGCCATCGCGCAAGCCGAAGGAAATGCATCTTACGCTGAGAAACATTGGGAAGTGCTTACCGTTTGGACCGATTACCTGGTTGAAAATGGGTTGAATCCAGAAAACCAATTGTGTACCGACGACTTTGCCGGTCACTTTGCACACAACACCAACCTTTCGATAAAAGCCATTATGGGTATTGCCAGCTACGGAAAATTAGCCGACATGCTGGGTAAAAAAGATATTGCAGAAAAATACACTGCGATAGCAAAAGAAATGGCAGGCAAATGGGTTGAAATGGCCAACGATGGCGATCATTTCCGTTTGACTTTCGACCAGCCCGGAACATGGAGCCAGAAATACAACCTCGTTTGGGACAAAATTTTGGGCTTCAACCTGTTCGATCCGGCTGTAGCGCAAAAAGAAATTGCCTATTACCTAACCAAGCAAAACACTTACGGATTGCCTCTGGATAACCGGAAAACCTACACTAAATCGGATTGGATTATGTGGACCGCCACCTTGGCCAACGATCAGGAAACTTTCCAGAAGTTCATCGATCCGCTGCACAAAACATTCAACGAATCGCCAACCCGCGTTCCGATGACCGACTGGTACGAAACCACCGATGCCAAACAGGTAGGCTTCCAGGCCCGTTCGGTTGTAGCCGGATACTTCATGAAAATGCTTGCTGAAAAATCAGCGAAGAAATAAGCCCGATCAGGCACTGTAAAACAAAAAGGGTCAATCTGAAAATTTTCAGATTGACCCTTTTTACTTGCAGACTTCCGTCTTTTTTCTATTCGTCGCCAAACGAAACACCCATACTCCGGCATTTAATAACAAGTGGATTATCCGGAGCAACCAAGCGCATTTTTCCGCCAACTTCCGAAAGCGGAATGGTTGTCAATTCATTCTTAATCAAGGCAACCATGGTTCCAAAATTACCTTCGGCAATGCATTTAGCGGCGTGTGCTCCATAGCGTGTGGCCAAAATACGGTCCATTGGCGAGGGACTTCCACCACGCTGCGTATAGCCTAAAACAGTTTCACGGGCTTCAGCATCAACCCTCGCCTGAATTGATTCGGATAAATAACGTGCAGCCGACATACTTTTCGGATGCTCAATTCCTTCGGCAACCACTACAATGGTATAAGGCTTATGGTTATCGTATCGTTCTTGAATTTTATTACAAACCTTATCTATCGAATATTGAATTTCAGGAATAAGGATAATATCGCCACCACCGGCCATTCCGGCATACAACGCAATCCACCCGGCATTGTGCCCCATCACTTCCACAATCATCACACGCCCGTGCGAGTTGGCTGTGCTGTGCAGGCGGTCGACCGCTTCGGTGGCAATGTTCACGGCCGAGTCGAATCCGAAAGTCATATCCGTTCCCCATACGTCATTATCAATTGTCTTCGGAATCCCGATTACATTCAGGCCGATCTTCGACAATAAATGGGCCGTTTTCATGGTGCCGTTTCCACCAATGCAAACCAGACCATCGAGCCCAAGATCGTGGTAGTTTTGTTTGATCAGATCAGGCTTATCATTGTCCTCCTCGGTCACTATTTTGAACGGCTTCTCGCGTGAAGTCCCGATAATTGTTCCACCAAGCGTAAGGATACCCGAAAGGTCCTTTTCTTTAAGTTCGACGTACTGTTTATGAATCAAGCCGGTATATCCCGACGAAAAACCAATCACTTCCATGCCATATTGAACCATGGCTGTTTTCCCAACTCCCCTGATTGCTGCGTTTAACCCGGGACAATCGCCACCTGCGGTTAAAATGCCAATTCTTTTAATCTTTTTCTGATTCATATCTCAAATTTTTGATTTTAGTATCGTACCGATATTCAAATTAGAAGTTCATATCCATCGTTTAAAGCTGTTTCGCAAATTATAGCCAATTCGTAAAACAGTTTCAGTAGCTTAAAAATAAACATACCGAATTTATAAAAAGTAATTCACTTACGAACCATTACACACAAGCTTTTACGAATCAGCTACATTTTTAACTGAAAAAACAGAACCCCTTCAAAACACTGATTCATAACTGTCTGAAATTTAATTTTCAGCTGTTAATTATTTTTTGGTAACATATAAACACTGGCCTGTTTCACTCTATTTTTTTATTAGCTTTGTCAATCGTAACTTAAAACCACATAAATTATCAATAAACAAAAATTACTTCCTTATGAGAAAGATCTATTCACTTTTACTGGCTGGTAGTATTGTTTTCGCGGTTTCATGCCAGAGTGGTCAGAAGAAAGCTGCCGAAAGTACTGAAAAAGAAAAAAGTGCAACTGCTGCCCCTGAAACTCCGGAATTGAATAAACTGACTGCCGACGAGGCCAACTCAGGATGGGTATTGTTATTCGATGGCACAACCTCAACTGGCTGGAGAGGATACAACAAAACAGAATTTCCTAAAGGCTGGGAAGTTGTTGACGGAACACTGCATTGCATCGGAACCGGAACTGGTGAAGCCGGAGCTGAAAATGGTGGCGACATCATTTACGACAAAAAATTCAAAAACTTCCAACTTAAACTGGAATGGAAAATCCAGGAAGGCGGAAACTCAGGTATTTTCTACTTAGGACAAGAAGTTAAAGATTGGCCAATTTATAAAACTGCTCCTGAAATGCAGATCCTGGACAACGAACGTCACCCTGATGCTATGTTAGGTAAAGATGGTAACCGTCAGGCTGGTTCGTTATATGATTTGATTCCTGCCAAACCACAAAATGCAAAACCTGCAGGCCAGTGGAACGAAGTTGAAATCATTTGCTACAAAGGCACTGTGGTTCACAAACAGAATGGTGTTGCCGTTGTTGAGTACCACTTGTGGACTGACGACTGGAAGAAACTGGTTAAAGACAGTAAATTCCCGAACCTGAACGAAAAATGGGCTGACGTTGCTACTGAAGGTTACATTGCCTTCCAGGATCATGGCGATAACGTTTGGTTCCGTAACGTAAAAATTAAAGAAATGCCATAAACCGGCAATTCGATAAAACATAGAAAGCCTCCGAAAGGGGGCTTTTTTTATGCAGTTGCCTTAGCCAGATTATAAATTAACTCGGGCATCTTAGAATACAACAGCATCGTATATTATATTTTGAAACACCAGGATTAATTCGTAAATTATAGGGTATATTAACTTAAATCAAGAAGAAAATATGAAACGAAAAACAATTTTTACTTCGGTATTGTCAGTCGTTCTTTTTATATCGGTTTCAGTTAATGCTCAAAAAGCCAGATGGGCATCGGCTGACGATGTTGTAGCAAAAGAACTAATTGCCAAAGAGAAAATGTGGGGGCAGGCTAATTGCACACCACAACCAGGATTAAAAGACGTATTTGCCGATGAATTCTTAGGAACAGCTCCCGATGGTAGCCGATACAGAAAAGCAGAAGCAATGTCAACTGATATGAAAAATCCTGATCGCGAATGTAACCTTGGCGATGTAAAGATTCAATTTTTTGGTGACTCAGTAGCAATTGCTTATGGAAATGAAAGTAGTATCCGTAAGGGAAAAGATGGAAAAGAATTTCTACGTTGTTTGGTATGGACTGATACCTGGTTAAAACGCGATGGTAAATGGCAAATTATCTCAGCTCAGGATGTAGTTGTAAATTGTCCCCATTAGCATCACTCTGTACAGACCTGAAATATAGTACATGAAACCTTGAGCACTCGGAGCTGATCGTTTAGCACAGGTTGTTAAGGCTGATATTCCGATTGATTCAAAATTTCCTGATAGTTCTGGTTGTTCATCAAATCAGGAAGCTTAACATTAGGATGCGATTTCATGTAAGCACGAACAATCTGCCAGCCCAACCAGGCGCCTGTTCGTCCGGGCGATTCTTCCGAAAACGAAGCGGTATAAGGCCCATCATCGATAAACCGTTTGATGCTCATACGGTCGGTGGTAAACAGCATTTTATGCTCGGCCATGTAAGTCCACATTTTGGCCTCGTTTTGCTCACAAAATTTCAGTTGTTTCGCAGTAAAACCGGCTTTCAGCGTGTCATTCATTTCCGGAAACATGGCGTCGAGGAAATACAATACTTTCCCCTCATGAATCATGTTGCTCAGCAAACTGTTCTCTTTGTCTGATTTTGGCCATTCGGCATCAGCCCAGGCCTGCATCATATCCGGAACCATTTTGCCGGGATGCATATTTCTTCGTTTGTAAGCGGGCAATCCAAGCTGTTCGTAAAATTTGCAGTCGCGCCCCATATATTTATCCAGACTCACTCCTATCAGTTTATCGGCAATCACAACCGATTGGTTAAATCCTGAAATACAAGTGTAAATAGTTGGAATTTCCTTCCCCGGAAAATAGTATTTGTAATGCCTGAATGCAGTTTCCAGCTCCTTCCGAAACTGCACCGTATCTACTTTCTGTGCCACATTCAGCTCCAGTTTGCGGATCAGCGTATCGGAAACAAACGAGTAAAGCGATTGCGCAAAATCGGGTTGTTCAACGCCTCCAATGGCAATCATCCGGTAGGTAAAAATGTCGAAGAAATCGCCGTACCAGCTTTTCATAACAGGTATGGCGGCCTGCACCTCGTCCTGCTTCAGCTTGAGCAAATAAATATCGAGGTGCCTGACTTTTACATTAACCGAAACATTCGAAACATTTACTTTTAAGGGGTTTTGTGTGCACGAAGCCAGTAAAATAATCAGGCCAAAAAACCAAACAACATTCTTCATTTAGGGTAATTTTAAGATAATTACGTTCACCTAGCTTTTTTATTGTTGTTCTGAATATAAAATTCGAGATTTGTATGCAGCAAAACTAAGTGATTCTTACGTTATATATTCAGGTTCGAATCCGGGTTTTAACGAAAATTTCCCCGGAACGAATTAATTTTACAATCAGTAACCAAAATACGATCAGATGAAACGCTTTATTTTATTCTGTTTTTTGATTGTTACAGTCATTCAAACCTATGGCCAGAGTTTCGCAAGGTTATCGTTTGTTGCCGATCCATCGGTTAACTGGATGCGCACCGGCAGCTCAGACGTAAAAAATGGAAAGTCGATTCTGGGCTACGATTTTGGGCTGAACGGCGACTTTTATTTTTCGGACGACGAACGGTACTCGCTCTCTTCGGGCGTGATGATTACCAATACCGGTGGCGAGCTTTCGTACTGGGGTAAATCCGATTTTGGTTTCTCAGAAACAACACTTCCGGCCCTTACCAAAATAAAGTACCAGTTGCGTTATGTCGAAATTCCGGCAAACATAAAGCTTAAAACCGATGATTTCAACGGGGTAAAATACTGGGGAACGCTTGGCTTTTCGGGCATGATAAACATTTCGGCAAAAGGTACCAGCAACAATGGGGCATTAAGCAAAGCCAACATAAACGACGAGGTGAACCTGTTTAACCTGGCAATGAATGTAGGCGTTGGGTTCGATTATGATCTGGGCTCGACCAATTCGATCACAGCCGGATTGATTTTCCAGAATGGATTGCTTGATGTTACCACCGACAACGCATTTACCGACAAAACCATTATCAATTCGCTGAAACTAAAAATTGGTCTGGTTTTTTAATTGAAATACTATGAAGATTGCAATTGCACAGCTTAACTACCACATAGGTAATTTCGAACAAAATACTGCTAAAATAATTGAGCACATTGGAAAAGCTAAAGCCGAAGGCGCCGATATTGTTGTGTTTACCGAACTTTCGGTAACCGGTTACTATCCGCACGATTTGCTTGAACGGAAAGAGTTTATCGAACAATCGGATGAAGCTTTGAATCGGATTGCACTGCATTGCGACGGAATTGCGGCAGTTGTTGGAGGGCCGCGCATCAATCCCGAGCCACGCGGCAAAAAGTTGTTCAACTCGGCATTTTTCATGTACGACAAAGCCATACAGCATGTCGTCAACAAATCGCTGCTTCCAACCTACGATATATTCGACGAATACCGCCATTTCGAGCCCAATAAAAGCTTTTCGGTATTCGATTTTAAAGGCCAAAAGATTGCCATCACCATTTGTGAAGATTTGTGGGACGAGCAGGAAACCCAAAACGAATTTGGCCGCGAAAAACTTTACCAGCTTTCGCCGCTGAAAGAGTTGTCGGCATTGAATCCGGATTTGGTAATTAACATTTCGGCCTCGCCGTTTTCGTTTAATCAGGAAAATTTCCGCAAAAACATATTGGTAAAAAACGCCATCAAATACCAGCTACCTATTGTTTACGCCAACCAGGTGGGCGCCCACACTGAACTTATTTTCGATGGCGGCTCTGTTTATCTGAATAAAAGTGGAGAAATTCAGGAAGAACTGAAATATTTCGAGGAAGACTTCAGGGTTTTCGACACCGAATCACCGGTTCAAAACCTTCAGCCTAAAACCGACTATATTGAGAAAATATACAATGCCCTTGTGCTCGGAATCAGTGATTATTTCACCAAGATGGGATTCAAAAAGGCTACCCTTGGTTTGTCAGGAGGAATTGACTCGGCACTGGTAGTTGTGCTGGCTGTTCGGGCGCTTGGTAAAGAGAACGTCAGGGTTTTGCTGATGCCATCGCGTTATTCGTCGGACCATAGTGTGGACGACGCCCTGCAACTGGCCAGAAACCTGGATATTCAATACGAAATTATACCAATCCAGCCCATGGTCGACAGCTTTGAGCAAAGCCTTTCTGAAACATTCAGAAACCTGAAAAGCGACATTACCGAAGAGAATATTCAGGCCCGAACACGTGGAATTTTGCTGATGGCTATCTCAAATAAATTTGGTAACATTTTACTCAATACAACCAATAAAAGCGAATGTGCGGTTGGCTATGGAACCCTTTACGGCGACATGAACGGCGGTCTTTCAGTGCTGGGCGACGTGTATAAAACTGATGTTTTTAAAATGGCTAAATGGATCAACCGTGATCGGGAAATTATACCGGTGAACACCATCATAAAACCACCATCAGCAGAGCTTCGCCCCGATCAAAAAGACTCCGATTCGCTACCCGATTACGATATTCTCGATCAAATCCTGTTCGATTACATTGAATTGAACCTTTCGCCCGCCGAAATCATTACCAAAGGATTTGACGAATATACCGTTTTGCGGACCGTAAAAATGGTAAACAACAACGAATACAAGCGTTTTCAGGCGCCACCAATTCTGCGCATAAGCTCAAAAGCATTTGGTTTCGGAAGACGAATGCCGCTGGTTGCCAGATATTCATAAAACAATCAATAATCTGAAGTGGGAATGAGTGCTACAGCCATTGTTTTTTACCTTCAGATTTTAATTATTTGAAGTGGGGTGAGAATACCCGTAAATGACCAGCGTGATAAGGAAAATAAATGACCGAAATTTTCTTGTTTGACAAATTTATTTAACTTTGATGCTGCAAAACATGTAAATTTATTTCTATGTTGAGTCAAGAATTGGGAATGAAAGAAGTCTTTGATAATCCAAAATCAATCTTCAGCATATTAACTCCGGAAGAAAAAGAGGATCTGCAGAATCATATCACTTTGGCTTATTACAAAAAGAATGAATTCATTTTCAAGGAAGGAGAAAAACCAGGCACGTTCTTATTTCTTGTTGACGGAAAAGTTATCATTTATAAAGAAGGTGTTGGCGGAAGAGAGCAAATCATCAGAATGGCCAAGCCTCTTGGGTTAATTGGTTACCGTGCCTTACTGGCCGATGAATTACATATTGGCTCGGCTGTAGCCCTCGAAGACTCAACAATCGGGATCATCTCGCACGAATACTTGTCGAATAAATTACTCAAGAATACAAATTTCCTGCTCAAACTGATCCAGAAACTGGCCCGTGAGCTCGGTTTCTCGAACATGCGTACCGTTACTCTTACACAAAAACACATTCGTGGCCGTCTGGCCGAGTCGTTGCTGCTTCTGAAAGAGAAATACGGTTGGGAAAACGATGGTGCCACGCTGAAAGTTTACCTTTCACGCGAAGACATTGCGAATTTGTCGAACATGACTACCTCGAATGCTATCCGTACCTTATCGACTTTCGCAGGCGAAAAAGTTATTGCCATCGACGGTCGAAAAATCCGGATTCTCGACATTCATAAGCTTGAAAAAATAAGCAAACTGGGTTAAACGAAGGTCCAGATTTCAAGTTCAAAATTCCAAGTTGATCATTGAGTACAGGCACTGGATTACATGTCTTTTGCCATTTGACTTTTCACTTTTGCCCTTATTTATTCCTGAAGGTAAACCCGTTTTACACGCTGTGAAATGCCCGTGAGAATTTCGTATGGAATTGTTCCGATCGAATTCGCTATATCTGTAACCAAAATGTGTTCGCCCATCAGTTCAACTTCGTCACCCACTGAAACCTGTAAGCCGGAAACATCAATCATGCACATATCCATGCAAATGTTTCCAATAACCGGGGCAATGTGGCCATTCACAAACACCTTCCCTACTCCATTGCTTAGTCCTCGGTCGTAGCCATCGGCGTAGCCAATCGGTAATACAGCAATTTTTGCAGTATGATTTACCACACCTTTCCGCCCATAGCCAACTGTTTGGCCGGCGTCAACATCTCTAATCTGCGAAATACTTGTTTTGAGCCGGCTTATGCTTTTCACCTGCTTATTTCCGCATGCACTCACTCCGTACAATCCAATTCCCAACCGAACCATTTCAAACTGAAATTCTGCAAACCGCTCAATTCCTGCCGAATTCAGGATATGACGAATTACTTTATAAGGCAATTTATCGGTTATGATGGCTGATAGTTGCTGAAATTGCTGAATCTGGCTCAATGTAAAATGATCGTGAACCGATTCATCAGCTCCTGCCAGATGCGAGAATATGGAACGAACCACCATTTCTTCCTGGACGGTTAACTTCGCAACCAGTGCTTCAACTTTTTCAGCGGAATCGAATCCCAGCCGATGCATTCCCGTGTCCAGCTTCAGGTGGATGGGGTATCGCACCACGGCATGCTGCTGAAGTACTTTGCGGAATGAATCAAAAATTTCTTCAGAATAAATATTGGGTTCGAGCCGGAACTCGATCATGTTTTCGAAACTGTGGGCTTCGGGATTCATCACCACAATCGGTAATTCAATCCCGGCCTGGCGCAACTCAATGCCTTCGTCGGCAACGGCAACTGCGAGGTAATCAACTTTATGAAACTGTAGAATCCGTGCGATTTCAGCCATTCCACTTCCGTACGAAAATGCCTTCACCATCACCATTACCTTCGTTTCGGGACGAATCTGCGACCTGAAGAAATTCAGATTCCCGATCATTGCATTCAAATCGATTTCCAAAACCGTTTGATGGTATTTTTTCTGAAGTACGGATGAAATTCGTTCAAAATGAAAATTACGGGCGCCTTTCAGCAAAACACATTCCTGCCTGAATTGATCGGGCTGAACAGATTCAAGAAACTGATCCGTCGTTTCATAAAAACTGGATGATTGATCGAACAAGCCGGCCTGACTGCTAATTCTCGGACCAATCCCAATCAGGCTGCTGGTTTTATTTAGCTGTAAAAGCCGGGCAACTTCGGCATACAGTTCTTCGTCTGAAATTCCTGACTGCTGAATATCGGAAAGGATAACTGTTTTCCCCTTGTATGGCGGCCGGGCGTGATTGTTTAAAAAGCCCAGCGCGATTTGCAGCGAATTAATGTCGGAATTATAGTAGTCGTTAATAAGCAAACTATTATTGCTTCCTTCTTTAATCTCGAGCCGCATGGCAACCGGCTGCAAATTACCAAACTGGTTAAGCACCAAGGGTTCTGCCAAATGCTGTGTCAACACAAATGCAAAACAATGACCTGCATTTTCTAAGCTCGCTTCATCCTGAAACGGAACACGAACGGCGTAATCTCGCCCTTCGAAAGTCGTTTCTATTTTAGCCTCGGTTTCAAAAACAGTCTTTTTGAAAAACAAATCAGCAGTTTCATCCACAAACGACCACGCCAAAGTCTTTCCTTCAGCAATAATTCCTCCCTTGCTGATTTCAGTATGAACCAGAGATTGATCTTTGCAATAAATCAAAGCTTTGCAGGCTTGAAACAAGTGCAGTTTCTCTTTCAGTTTTTCCCGTTTCGAAACAAAATTTTCCTGATGTGCCTCTCCAATATTGGTCAATATACCCACCGTCGGGCGAATAATCTCTTCCAGCTTCTGCATTTCGCCCGGTTTTGATATTCCCGCTTCGAAAATAGCCAGTTCGTGCGACTGGCTAAGATTCCAGACCGACAATGGAACACCAACCTGAGAGTTATAACTTTTAGGGCTGCGCAAAACCGATTTATGCTGAAGCAACTCGAACAACCATTCTTTCACAATGGTCTTACCGTTACTACCAGTAATTCCGACAACCGGAATATTAAATTGTGAACGATGCCACGCTGCCAGCTTTTGCAAGGCAACCAAAGTATCGGGAACCACCACAAAGCAGCATTTGCTGTGCTTTCGGAATTCTTCCATAAAATCGGAAACAACAAAAGCCCTGACTCCCATATGAACCAGATCGGAAATGTATCGGTGCCCGTCGTTTCGTTCACTTCTCAGAGCAAAAAACAAACTTGCTTCCGGATCAAAAATGGTGCGGCTATCAATTGAAATGGAGGAAATATGATTTTCGGGACAGGTTTCATCAGCATACAATTTGCCTCCGACGACTGAAGAAACCTGGGATATTGTTAAAGTTGGCATTAACGAGTTGCTTTAGTAAAACAAGAACGGCATAATGGTTCGTATTCGTCTTTTTCGCCCAGCAAAACCAGCTTGTCGGCTGCCGACAAGCGGTGCGAGAATTGAGCGACATCGCCACAGCGCATACAAATTGCATGAACCTTGGTAATATGGTCGGCAACGGCCATTAAGCCCGGAATAGGGCCAAAGGGTTTTCCCTTGAAATCCATATCAAGGCCAGCAATAATTACCCGGATCCCCATATTGGCCAAAGAAACACATACATCAATGAGGCCATTGTCAAAAAACTGGGCTTCGTCAATTCCGATCACATCCACATCGCCTGTCAGAAGCATAATATTACCTGAGTTTTCAACTGGCGTGCTCAAAATCGAGTTTTCGTCGTGCGATACCACCTCGGCAACCGAATAGCGCGTATCAATGGCTGGTTTAAAAATCTCAACTTTCAACCTGGCAATCTTTGCCCGTTTCAGCCTCCTTATTAATTCTTCAGTCTTTCCAGAAAACATCGATCCGGCTATAACTTCAATACTGCCAGTTCTTTTCTGTCTGTCAATTCCCCTTTCAATAAACATGTATGTGATTTGCTAAAGATTTTTGTACTTTTACGTGACCTGAATTCCGGTATCAAAAACAGAAACATTAAGTTGATGAACCTTGATCCCGGGATTGAAAACAAAGGTAAATTTAAATCTTTACCCAGAAAAATCAGCTTGAATTACCGATTAAAATCAGAAATAAAAATGGACAAATGTAAACTGATCCAGATCATCGAAAAGGAACTGGAAGAGCTAAAAATTTTAACCAAGGAAGTTGAAGAAAGCGAGAAAGATACTTCTTTGATCATTGAAATAGCTTTAAGTAAAGCAAAACTTCTCTGTAAGGAAATGGAATTATTACGTGAACTTTCAGCCAAGGGGAAAAACTTTCGTCCAACCGATACTCAGGAAGACGACGAAGATCAAATTGATGAAGATGAAGTTTCTGATGTAAATGTTTCTGACCCTGAACTGGAAATAATCAATTCGGACGATGAGCCAGCAGAAACATCTGAAGAAGAAGAGCTGGATGAGGAGATTGAGGAAGAGGAAGACTTTGTTGAAGAGGATGAGTTCATAGAAGAAGAGGAAGAACCATTTGAAGAACCTGAAATAAAAGAAGGTTTAATCGAATTTGGTGTAGATACAGACGAAGATATTCCCGGGGAAGAAGAGGAGCCTGAATTACCTGAAGAGCCGATCAATCCAAAAGCTGATCAGCCGGTAATGGTCAGAGAAATTGAGTTTGAGGATGACGAAGACATTGAACCTGTAAAATCGGCTCCTGTTTCGGCAACCACCGAACGTCCGGTTATGCGTGAAATCCCCAAACCGGAAGAACCTCTTATCGGGGAAAAAATTGAAAACGAACCAACACAAAAAGCACAGTCACTTAACGACACCATCGGAGAACAAAAGTCGCCCGAGTCAACCATTACCAGCGGATCAATCACCAGCCTAAGGGCAGCCATCGGACTTAACGACCGATTCCTGTTTATCCGTGAAATATTCGGCAACAACACCGACAAGTATAATACCATAATCGATCATCTCGACAAACTGGAAACAATCCAACAGGCAGTTGATTATCTGAAAGCTAATCTCACACTGCAAAAGAATGAAACGAGTATGAAGTTCGTTGACCTGTTGAAACGACGCTTTACAAAATAAAAAACTATATTACTCACAGAAAGCAATGGCAAGTATTAAATTTGCCATTGCTTTTGTGTTTTAATGAAGATCATTCCAGAAATTTAAACCAGGCAATCGATGGGTAAATTATTTTTAGTACCAACTCCAATTGGGAATCTCGAAGACATGACCCTTCGGGCAATCAGGATTTTGAAAGAAGTAGATGTTATTTTGGCTGAAGACACGCGCACCTCGGCCAAATTGCTCGACCATTTTGAGATTAAGAATAAACTGGTTTCTCATCATAAATTCAACGAGCACAAAACCGTAGAAATGATTGCCCGACAGATTGAAGATGGCAAAAATGTTGCCCTAATTTCCGATGCCGGCACTCCCGGAATTAGTGATCCCGGTTTTCTTCTGGTCAGAACCTGCATTGAAAAAGAGATTGAGGTGGAATGTTTGCCCGGCGCTACAGCATTGATTCCAGCATTGGTCAATTCAGGATTTCCTACCGATCGCTTTACCTTCGAAGGTTTCCTTCCTCAGAAAAAGGGAAGGCAGAAAAAAATTAAGGAACTGGCAACCGAACCCCGGACCATGATTTTTTACGAGTCGCCTTTCCGCCTGATAAAGAGTCTTGAACAATTTGCAGAATTTATGGGATCCGACCGTAAAGCATCTGTGTCTCGGGAGCTCTCAAAATATTATGAAGAGAATCGGCGCGGAACGTTGGCGGAACTCATCGAATATTTTGGTTCGAAAACCATAAAAGGCGAAATTGTCATTGTTCTGGAAGGGTTCACTACCCACAAAACAGATAACGACGAGGATGACGAATGAGAACTTACGACCATCTCTTTTTTGACCTCGACAATACGCTTTGGGATTTCACCTCCAATTCGCGTTTAGCAATGGAGCAAACATTGGAAGAGCAAAAACTGATTTCCCGACTCCCATCGTTCGACGAGTTTTTTGATATTTACGAAGAAATCAATCATGCTTTATGGGATGATTACCATTTGAGAAAGATCACCAAGCAGAAATTAATAGTCGAAAGATTTTCAAGATCGATGAATGCATTTGGAATTGATGATTGCAACTGGAGTGAACTGAATCATCAATATCTTGAAAACATGGCCAAACAAACCCGGCTCTTTTCCGGAACGATAGAAACACTCGATATCCTGAAAGCAAAAGGTTATCAAATGCATATTATTACCAATGGATTCAGGGAAGTACAACATAAAAAATTGATTAACTGTGGATTAGCAGGTTATTTTTCCAAAGTATTTATTTCTGAAGAGATCCAAAGCATAAAACCACATCGCCGAATATTTGAACATGCATTAAAATCGGCCAATGCACTGAAAAAAAGAAGCATTATGATTGGTGACTCGTGGGATATAGATATTATAGGCGCTCTGGAGTTTGGAATAGACCAAATCATGTTTTTAAACCACGAAAGCCATT
>JAJZSZ010000373.1 GCA_021849365.1 Bacteroidota bacterium
CTGGTCGGTAGCGCAGGATAATCACGGATTCATGTACTTTGCCAATAACGAAGGGTTACTTCTTTTTGATGGAGTCAGCTGGCAAATGCACCGAATGCCCAACTTATCGATTGTTCGGTCGGTTTTTATCGACAAAAACGGGAAAATATACGTTGGAGCATATAACGAATTGGGGGAAATGGGTGTCGGGAAAAACGGAAAAACCGAATTCAAATCGTTGAAAAAATATCTGCCCAAAGATTACCTTAACTTCGACGATGTCTGGAATATTACCTCATACGAAAACCAGATTGTTTATCAGTCATACAATTTCGCATTCCTTTTCCGGAGCGACTCGGTTGTTTCAGTAATCAAGGCACCTTCCCGATTTCAGAATTCATATAGGGTAAATGATCGTTTGCTATTCAACGACCGGGAAAAAGGATTAATGGAATACACCGGCAACGATTTGCAGGTATTATCAGGATGTGAAAAGATAAAAGGCGAAGAAATATGGGCCGTTCTTCCATTCAACCGTGGTAGTAGTTTAATGATTTTTTCACTGAACAAAGGGATATTCATTTACGACGGGAGAGAACTAAAAGAATGGAATGTTCCGGTTAACAGCCTGTTAAAGCAAAAGCAGATATTCAGTGCGATAGTCATTCAGGAAAAGTATTACGCTATAGGAACCATTCAGGATGGAGTGATTATCATTGACGAATCGGGAAACATCATCCAACATATCAATAAGCAAAACGGGTTGCAAAACAACACAATTCTGAAAGTTTTTGCAGATCGAGTGGGGAACCTGTGGCTGGGACTTGATAACGGCATCGATTATCTGAACGTAAATTCACCAATTACCTTTCTCCAGCAAACCGACGGCATTGGCGCAGGATACACCTCGATTATATTTAAAGGGAAAATATACCTAGGGACGAACCAGGGATTGTTTGTCAAGAATTGGGGACAAGAAGATCGAAATGAAGATTTTAGAATGATTCCCGGTACAAACGGTCAAGTCTGGTACCTCGGCATTCATGACAACATATTGCTTTGCGGCCATAATAACGGAGCCTTCGAAATTGATGGCGAAAAAGCCCGACAGATCAGTTCGATTCCCGGGGCATGGAAATTCCACACTCTTAAGCGGTTTCCGAACTACCTCGTCGGAGGAACTTACAGTGGATTAACGCTCTATAAAAAGCAAAACAATTTGTGGGTTTATTCAGGTAAAATACCTGGATTCAGTGAATCGTTCCGCGTTTTTGAAGAGGATGAGAATGGGGATCTATGGATGAGCCATGGATTTAAGGGAGTTTACAAAATAAATATTGGGAATACGCTCGACAGCATTTCATCATTCAGGTTTTTCACTCAAAAAGACGGACTGCCCTCAAACTACAACCTTAATGTGTATAAAATCAAAGGGAAAATACTTGTCACTTCCAGTTCAGGCTTTTATGAGTACAACCGCACTAAAGACCGATTTGAGAGTTCGACCTATTTCAACCAACTGCTAAGTCCATTGAAGGATGTTTCATTTCTTAAAGAAGATAAAAACGGCAACATTTGGTGCGTGGCCTGGGATATGGGTAAAAATAAAGCCGGAGTCCTGCGCATTCAGGAAGATAACACCTACAAATTCATAAGCGCTCCGTTCGATTTATTGACCGGAAAGTTTATCAGTGGATTTGAGTCCGTTTATTGCTATTCAGATGAGCATATCTTCTTTGGTACAGAAGAAGGATTTGCTCATTATTCGCCACTTTCCCGATTTAATAATGCGCCAAAATTCGAAGCATATATCAATAGAGCAACAGCATTGTATCTCGACAGTACTTTTTTTGATGGAGACTATATGGCACGAAGCAATGCAGATGAACATGCTGAATTATCAAACCACATCGAATTCAGTTTTCCATTCAAAGACAATAGTTTCCGATTCTCATATACGACCCCTGTTTATGACAACCAGGACAATATTGAATACAGCTTTAAACTAACGGGATACAACGAAAAATGGTCGGAATGGAGCAATATTACGTTTAACCAATATGCCAAACTTCCTCCGGGCGACTACACCTTTAGTGTAAAGGCACGAAACCAACTCGGTATCGAAAGTTCGGTTGATACCTTAAATTTCAGCATCACCCCGCCGTGGTACAAGACTATTGTTGCTTATTTGATTTATGCTGTAATATTCCTGATACTGGTTATGTTGCTGATCCAGTACCTGCTGAAGCGAATTGAAATCTCGAGAAGAAAGGAAAGACTGGCTCATCTGAAATCGTACCGCCAAAAAGAGCAGGAATATAAAAGAGAAGCTTTAATTGCAGAAAAGAAAATTATCAATCTTAAAAACGAGAAACTTAAGATTGAAATGATACACCGCGATAAAGAGCTGGCCAATCAAACCATGGATTTGATCCGTAAAAACAAGTTTCTCGTTAAAATCAAGGAAGACCTGGAGAAAATCAAAAAGTCAAGTTCTGACGATATGTTGCAAGACAAGATTTCTTCACTCATCAGCAGGATTGACAAAGATATCGATCATAAGAAACAATGGGAAGTATTTGAAACCGCCTTTGACGAAGTTCACGAAGACTTTTTGATCCGTCTGAAAGAACGATACCCCAATCTTACACCTAAAGAACTGCGTTTATGTGCCTACTTAAGGATGAATATTTCAACTAAAGAAATAGCACCGCTGATGAATATTTCGGTCAGAGGAGTTGAAATATGTCGTTACCGGGTACGCAAAAAGCTGAATATCGACCGCGATCAGAACCTTACCCGAATGATTATCGACTTATAGTAAGTAAATTCCCTTGTTGTATTGATAAAATCAACATGTTGTATTGTTATTTTTTCGTCATAACTATCTAAAATATTAAATAATAGATATTTATATTTTTGACTGATGTATTATTGATGTAATACTTCTTTGACGTTGATGAATTTTTGCTGTAAGTTTTTAGTTCATCATGAATAAGTAATAGTATATTTTTGCCGGAAATTGTCTGTTTGATAAAAGCAGTTTACTATTAACTCTTTTAGAAACCATTCTAAAAAATTTATTTACTTATGAAAAAAGCAGTTTTAGCTCTTTTAATTTTAATGTATTCTTTTGCTGTATTTGCACAGGGAATACAAGTGAAGGGAGTTGTTACATCGGCCGACGATGGACAGCCAATTCCCGGGGTGAGTGTGGTTGTGAAAGGAACCACTCTAGGTATGATTACGGACATTAACGGGAGCTATTCCTTAAATGCACAAGGAAATTCAACCTTGGTCTTCTCGTTCGTAGGAATGAAAACACAGGAAATTCCTGTGAATATGAAAACAGTTATCAACGTTGTTTTAGCCACCGAGCAAACCGATATTGATGAAGTTGTAGTTGTTGGCTACGGTACTCAGAAAAAAAGTTTGGTTACCGGCGCTATTAGTAAGGTAAACAGCGAAGAGCTCAAGAAATCATCCGACATGCGGGTTACCCAGGCACTTCAGGGAAAAACTGCCGGTGTGGTTATTTCAAGCAATTCCGGACAACCCGGTGACCAGGTTTCGATTCGTATTCGTGGTATCGGAACAAATGGCGATGCTGAACCTTTATACATTATCGATGGTCTGCCAATGAGCGGTTCGGGTACTGACTTCCTCAACTCGAATGACGTTGAATCGATTGAAGTATTGAAAGACGCTGCATCGAGCGCTATTTACGGAGCACGCGGTGCAAACGGGGTAATCCTGATCACAACAAAAAGTGGTAAAAAGGACACAAAAATGACTGTTAGCTATGATGGTTACTATGGAGTTCAAAATCCATGGAGGAAACTGAGAATGCTTAATAGTCAGGAATACATGATGCTGACAAACGAAGCCGCTATGAACGGCGGACTTAGTCCAAAATTTTCAGCTGCACAGATCGCAGAAAACACTATTGACACCGATTGGCAGGACGAGATGTTTAACTACAATGCGCCAAAGCAAAATCACTCGATTTCTTTCAATGGAGGAAACGATAAAATCAGTTATTCATCTTCACTCAACTATTTCAACCAGGATGGTATTGTAGCCAAAGGAAAATCGAAATACGAAAAATTTGGTTACCACTTAAACACTACAGCCGAATTTGGATTCCTGAAATTAGGCTCTAATCTCAACCTGGCCTACATCAACAGCAAGGGAATTGATACCAACAGCCACTTCGGAAACGGTTTGGCTCAGGCTATCAACATGCCTCCAATTGTTCCGGTAAAATATTCTGACGGTAGCTGGGCTACTCCTGAAGATTTTGGCATTGGATTACAGGAAATTACCAACCCCATTGCTTTGCTTGATAAAGTGAACCAAAACACCAAAACCAGCAAAATTATTGGTGGTCTTACTGCAGAAATTGATTTCAACAAGATTAATCCTGCCCTGAAAGGTTTGACATTCAAATCAACATACAGTGGCGAAATGGCTTTGGTAAACTACCGTGGCTACAACCCATATTACTACCTCGATGCAATGCACTTTACCATTACCGACAAAGTTTCGCAAAACATGAACCTT
>JAJZSZ010000029.1 GCA_021849365.1 Bacteroidota bacterium
TCTAGTGAACCGTGCGCATGTTGATGTTGCTTTGCTTTGAAATGATAGTTGTTATTTCGTTTACAATACCAACACGGTCGAATCCACTCAGTTTAATCCGGCATAGATAAGAAAGGCGTTTGAATTTAGTCCACTCGGCAGCAATAATGTTATCGCCTTGCTGCGACATGATTTTAAGTGCTTCGGGGCAATTCCGCTTGTGAATAATAATGTGTTCTTCATCAGCAATGTAGCCAACCACGTCGTCTCCGGGAATTGGATTGCAGCATTTGGCCAGAGTATAATTAAGTTCTTCAGGATCTTCTTTCAGAATAAACGGGGCTTTTTTGTTGATTTTGCCCGTTGATGTAGGTTCTTCTTTTTTTGCAGAGAATGAAAGTTTCCAGAATTTGGCAAGCTTATTTTCACGGCGGGTTTGCAAAACTTCATCCAGATTGTCCAGTTCGAGGAATCCCATTCCAACCTGAGCATACAATTGTTCCTTATTTGTTAGGCCGTAATAAGCACTGAGCTTTTTAAGCGTGTCGGACGATGGAAGGATTTTATATCGTGATAATTGGTCTTCTATAATTTTTCGGCCCTGTTCGATGTGCTTTTTTCGGTCGAGCTTAAACGACTGTTTGACTTTGGTTTTGGCTTTGGCAGTTATAATAAAACTAAGCCAACTAAGCTGCGGTGTTTGCGTTTTGGATGAGAGAATCTCAACCTGGTCGCCACTTTGCAGCACATGCGAAACCGGGACAAGTTTGTGGTTGATTTTAGCACCGATGCAGTGGTTGCCAAGTTCAGTATGAATTTCGTATGCAAAATCAATAATTGTAGCGTTTTTCGGAAGATTAACCATTCTCCCTTTCGGCGTAAATACAATAATTTCAGACGAAAATAGGTTCATTTTAAACTCGTCGAGAAATTCCAGCGCATCCGATTCCGGGTTCTGAAGCATGTCTTTAATCTTCTGTAGCCATCGGTCCAGTTCGTTTTCAACATCATTGATGTTCTTGTACTTGTAATGGGCTGCAAATCCTCGTTCGGCAATCTCATCCATCCGTTGTGTACGAATCTGTATTTCAACCCATTTCCCCTGTGGCCCCATTACCGTTACATGCAACGCTTCGTAACCATTCGCTTTTGGTATTGTAATCCAATCACGAATGCGGTCAGGTTTTGGCTTATAAATGTCGGTAACAAGTGAAAGAATATCAAAGCATTGTCTCTTCTCCGAAACATTGGGTTTGGGTGTAAATACAATTCGAACAGCAAGTAAATCATATACTTCGTCGAATGAAACACCTTTGGTTTGCATCTTATTCCAAATGGAATAAATCGATTTCAGTCGTTCGGTTATGGTGAATTCGACGCCTTCCAGTCTCAGTTGTTCGTCAATGGGTCGTATAAATTCGGTAACCAGGTAATCGCGTTTTTCGCGTTGGTTCTGAAGTCGAAACTGTATCTGGTTGTATGCGTCGGGATGTTTATACTTCAAACTTAAATCTTCAAGCTCCGATTTAATTGCATATAATCCCAATCGATGGGCGAGGGGCGCGAAGATATAAAGCGTTTCAGCAGCAATTTTTAATTGTTTATTGGCTCCCATCGAATCGAGTGTGCGCATATTGTGCAGCCGGTCGGCAAGTTTAATCAGAATAACGCGCACATCGTCGGAAAGTGTCATCAACATTTTCCTGAAATTGTTAGCCTGTTTCGAGTCGTGCTGGGCAGTGAACTCACCAGTAAGTTTGGTTAATCCATCCACAATTGATGCTACTTTCTCTCCGAACAGGTTGCTAATGTCTTCCAGAGTATAATCAGTGTCTTCAACAACATCGTGCAATAACGCGGCAATAATTGAAGTAGCACTCAATCCAATTTCTTCCACAACGATTTTTGCAACAGCAAGAGGATGAATGATGTATGGTTCTCCGGATTTTCTTTTTACTCCGGCATGTGCATTATTGGCAAATTCGAATGCTTTTTGTATCCGTACTTTTCCTTCCTCCGAAACCTTCCTGTCGCATGCTTTCATGAGGTCGTCGAAGTAGTCCTGAATTAATCGCTCTTCTGCTTTTGTCTGAAGTTTAGTCATTTATTGGTCTTTCTCGAATCTGGAACTTATTGCTGCTAAAAAGTAAAGATATATTTTTTCTGAAAACAACCATGTTTTGCATAGTGTATTCAGTTTTATAAAAACAAAGATTTAAAATATAGGTTGAAGAGGTTTTAGCACGAGCAATAACCAATCAGCGGGTAGAGGTAAATAAGAATTGCACTTTGTTATTCGAATCGGAGACTTTCGATTGGGTCGAGGCGCGATGCTTTTTGTGCTGGATAGTAACCTGAGATGATTCCAACAAGGAAACATAAAATAACCCCAACAATTATCCATATCCATGGAATAAAGAAGGGTGTGCCAATCATTTTTGCGACGCCATTTCCTGCAAGAATACCCAAGATAATACCAACAAAACCACCAATCTGGCCGATAACTATCGATTCGATGAGGAATTGTTGCTTTACAATTTGTGAGGTTGCGCCTATGGCTTTGCGTATTC
Organism: Bacteroidota bacterium; assembly: GCA_021849365.1. Classification (GTDB taxonomy): domain Bacteria; phylum Bacteroidota; class Bacteroidia; order Bacteroidales; family Prolixibacteraceae; genus Aquipluma. The sequence goes on from JAJZSZ010000029.1 coordinate 2,550, forward strand.
CAATTTCTCTCGTTCTTTCAGTTACTGACACGAGCATAATGTTCATAAGCCCGACAGCTGCACCAAACAATGTGATTAGACCAATGATTGTAGCTACCAGGGTGATATTCTTTATATTCTTGAGCAAAATATTTACAAGGTTGTCGCTTTTCTCAATGTTAAAATCGCTCTCATCGGTCGGATTTAAATTTCTGATTACTCTGAATGTTCCCTCAGCTTCACCAATAGCCGGATCGACCAATTCTGCATTGTTAACTTTAATCTGGATCAGGAAATTCATTTGTGGTCTCGAGAAATAACTTCTTACATTGGTATAGGGCAATAAACATAACTGATCGCCACCCGAACCAAATCCTCTTCCTTTCGAAGCAAGAACGCCGACAACCCTGTATTTCCCTCCTCCAATACTTATTGTTTTCTGCAATGGATTTACCTCATTTTTAAATATTTTCTTGCTTACGGCATCGCCAATTATAACGACATTCCTTCCAGAATTTATTTCTTCTTCAGTAAAGTTCCTCCCTGATTTTATTTCGTTTCCCGAAGTAAAAAGATAATTTTCATCAACACCTTGAATGGAAATATTCGGATTGGTCTTTTGAGATTCGTATTTCACAGTAGCTGTTCCGGTAGCATTGGTGGAAATCGAGACCGATGAAGGGAAAACAAATTTGTCCTTAAATTCTTTTGCCTGATAATAGCTTATAAATGAATAGTTTTTAGTACGGTAACGTTTATCTCCTACCTGAATTCTCATTCCTCTGGAATTTATGGTAAACGTATTTGCACCCATGAAAGTGAACTCTTTTGTAATCGAGTTTTTTATTGAATCGATAGCTGTTAAAATACCCACCAAAGCGGTAATTCCAACCGCAATGATACAAACAGTCAGGATTGTTCTGAGCAGGTTTCCACGGATAGACTGCAGTGCAATATTCAGGTTCTCGAAGAAAAGCGTTCCAAATCTCATAAACATTCAAATATGTGAGCTTTCAATAGGTCATACAAGTTTACTAATAATTACATGAATTTGATAACAATCTATATTCAACTGGAGAGAGCTGAAATCTTTTTTACGACCAATTGGAATAAGTATTCGATTTTTCAAGAACAATCGTTTTTATCCTTATTCGTGTTTTCTTGTAACTTGTTTTCAATTAATTAATTACAATGGCAAGATTGTGTTTTAATCTTTTTTAACATTTAAACTCTAACATTTTTGGTTAAGCCCCGGTATAGAAGTAACAATTTGAATTTACTTTTAATCTGTCATTTTGAAGCAGACAATTACAAATAGATTTTGAATTATGGTTTGCGTTTTCGAAATATCCTCAATAGAAAATTCCGAGTTTAAACGATTGATCCAGATAATATCGGGTGATACGTTTGAAGATTTACATCGAATAATCCAGAATACTTCAAACTTTGATCAATCGCAGCTTGCTTCTTTTTTCCTTACCGATGATAACTGGAAGAAGCAAATTGAAATCAGTCTTCTAGACTCTGACAAGAGTAATAAGAGAGTGATTAGTATGCGGAAAACAAAATTGGATGAATATATATCAGAAATCGGGCAAAAGTTAGTTTACGTCTTTGATTTCTTTAATGAACGTTACTTTTATGTTGAATTAAAGGAGAAACTTATGAAAACTGATTTAAAAGAACCATTTGTTGCTTACGAGAAAGGCAATGCGCCAAGTCAATTCTTGATTAATGATCTTGAAAATCCTGAAGTAGAAACGATTGATCGGGACGAATCTTATAAAAGTTTTGGAGATCTGGAAGACTATTATGAGATTTTCGGAGAAATGGATGCATAACAAATGGGGACTTTTAGGTCCCCTTCTTTTTTGTATCAAATCCATATCTTTGTAGCTCAATCAATCGATGAGGATGGATACATTAATAATCGTCTTAGGACCTACCGGAGTTGGAAAATCAGATATTAGCATTCAATTAGCCAAACATTACCATACTGAAATTGTGTCAGCCGATTCCCGGCAGTTTTTCCGGGAACTCACCATTGGAACTGCCGTTCCATCGCCTGAAGATCTGAACGAAATAAAACATCATTTTATACAAAACAAGTCCATACACCATTATTATAATGTAAGCGAATACGAAACTGAAGCCTTACAACTTATTCAGGAACTTCATAAAAAAATAAACCCGATTATCCTTACCGGAGGCTCAATGTTATACCTTGACACAATATGTAATGGTATAGATGATATTCCTACCGTCGATCCAGAAATAAGGGATGAAGTAATCCGTTGGTATGAAGAGAATGGAATTGAAGCCCTGCGTCAGCGCCTTCAGGAAGTTGATCCGGAATATTACGAGGAAGTTGACCGAAATAACCCGAAGCGAATGCTTCATGCAGTTGAAGTTTGCCAGATGACAGGAAAAACCTTTACTTCTTTTCGGACCAGAACTGTGAAAGAAAGACCATTTCGCATAATCAAGATTGGAATTAATCAGGACCGGAAGGTACTTTATGATCGAATTAATGAGCGAGTTTTACGCATGATGGATTTGGGTTTGTTGGAAGAGGCCAGATCGGTTTATCCATATCGCAGTTTGAATTCTTTAAACACTGTTGGCTATAAAGAATTGTTTCCCTACTTTGATGGCAGTTGTACGTTGGCAGAAGCTGTAGATCTGATACAACGTAATACCCGCAAATATGCCCGCAAGCAACTGACCTGGTTTCGGCGTGACCAGCAGATTAAATGGTTTGAACCTAATCAAATTGACGAGATAATAAAATATATTGATCAAACGATGAACGAAAATGAATGATGAACTTCCCGAACGATTTACAATTCGTGTTTATGCGTTAATAATTAATGAAAATCGAGAGGTTCTGATTACTGACGAGTATCAACTCGATGTAAAGATGACCAAATTTCCAGGAGGTGGATTGCATCCTGGCGAGGGAACTATCGATTGCCTGAAGCGTGAATTAATGGAGGAATGTAATCAGGAAATCGAAGATCTTCAGCATTTTTACACAACTGATTTTTACCAAAAGGCTTTGTTTTGGGACGATCGCCAGCTGATTAGCATTTATTATCTGGCCCGATTAAAGGGCGAACCTCAGTTTAAGATATCGGAAATACCATTCGATTTCCCGTGCATGGTTAACGGGAGTCAGTCCTTTCGCTGGATTCGGGCTGCTGATATTAATCCTGATGATTTTACTTTCCCAATTGATAAACATGTTGCACTTTTGTTAAAAGATTATTTATTGCGTAAATGATAAAAACACTGAAAATTATTGGACCTGCGCATCCTTACCGCGGTGGCATTGCAACTACCAGTGAACGGTTGGCACAAGAATTTGCTTCGATGGGGGTTGAGGTCAACCTGGAAACATTTACAATTCAGTATCCATCATTTTTGTTTCCTGGGAAAACCCAATACAATGATAAACCTGCTCCTGAAGGCTTGAAAATACGGAGAACTATCAATTCCATTAATCCTATGAATTGGTGGAGGGTAGGACGACGCATTCGAAAAGAAAATCCGGATTTGGTAATTATTCGTTATTGGTTACCATTTTTGGCGCCGTGTTTGGGTACTATTGCCGGATTTGCGCGGAAAAACCACAATACTAAAATAATATGTATTGCTGATAATATTATTCCACATGAACATCGTCCGGGAGATCGGTTGCTCACCAATTATTTTGTGCAGCGAATCGATGGCTTAATTGCCATGTCGAAAAGTGTACTTCGTGATACGGAGGAATTCAGGAAAGATTTGCCGACAGGGTTCTGTCCACATCCGATTTTTGATAATTATGGAGAGCGATTGTCATTTGAAGTTGCAAAGCAAAAGTTGAAGCTTGATGTAAATACCCGCTATCTGCTTTTCTTTGGATTTATCCGCGATTATAAAGGGCTCGATTTGCTCATTCAAGCATTTGCTGATGAGCGTTTGAGGCAATTCCCGGTAAAGTTGCTGGTTGCAGGTGAGTATTATTCGAGTCCAGAGCCCTACTTGCAGTTAATTAAAGAAAATAATCTGGAAGATTACATTGAATTGAGGACCGATTTTATTCCGGATGACGAAGTAAATCTCTATTTCAGCGCTGCCGATATGGTGGTTCAACCATATAAGAGCGCGACGCAAAGCGGTGTGACGCAAATCGGTTATCATTTCAATAAATCGATGCTTGTGACAAATGTTGGTGGTTTGTCAGAGATTATTCCTGATGGAAAAATTGGGTATGTTGTTGAGCCCGAAAGTCAACAGATTGCAAATGCGCTGGTAGATTTTTATGTGAATAATAGAATTTCAGAGTTTGAAGCAAACATTGTGGAGGAAAAGAAAAAGTTCTCATGGTCGAATATGGCCAATACGATAGTTTCAGTTTACGATAAAATAAAGAATCAGTGATGATTATACAACGAATAAAAGAATCAATCGAGGTCAAACAGAAAGTTTTATCTGACGAAGTTTTGATTCAGCGGATTCATTTAGCGGCGCAACTCATTATTAATGCATATCTGTCAGGCAATAAGACTTTATTTTGTGGGAATGGCGGAAGCGCAGCAGATGCTCAGCATTTGGCTGCTGAACTTTCAGGTAAGTTTTATTTGGATCGGGCACCGATTCAGGCGGAGGCTTGCCATGTGAACGGATCATTCATTACTGCTGTTTCGAACGATTACGGATTTGAGACTGCTTATGCTAGGCATATTCAGGCTGTTGGCAAGCTAGGCGATGTGCTGGTTGCTATATCTACCTCCGGAAATTCAGAAAACATTGTTCGGGCAATTCGTTCGGCCAAAGAAATTGGTTTTAAATGTGTCTGTTTGAGTGGTGCAACTGGAGGCCGTATAGCAGAACTGGCAGATGTGCTTATTAATGTTCCGTCTGCAGATACTCCAAGAATACAGGAGACTCATATTCTTATTGGTCACATCATTTGTGAATTGGTCGAGTCGGAACTTTTTGGTAAAGTCATATGAAATAAAAAAGGCAGCTCTTTCGAACTGCCTTTGTATTTTATAATGAATCTCAGAATTATTTTACTGAATCCATGTGTGCGATCAAATCCAATACTTTGTTTGAATAACCCCACTCATTGTCGTACCAACTAACCAGTTTAACGAAGTTGCCGTTCAAAGCGATACCAGCACCTGCGTCGAAAACTGAAGTACGTACTTCGTGAATGAAATCAGTTGAAACTACTGAATCTTCTGTATAACCAAGGATTCCTTTCATTTCATTTTCAGAAGCTTTCTTAACAGCAGCTTTGATTTCGTCGTAAGAAGCAGCTTTTTCCAAACGTACAGTTAAGTCAACTACAGAAACGTCAGCAGTTGGAACGCGGAAAGCCATACCTGTAAGTTTACCATTCAGTGAAGGGATAACTTTACCTACAGCTTTAGCAGCACCGGTTGAAGAAGGAATAATGTTGTTCAGAATTGAACGGCCACCTCTCCAGTCTTTTGCAGATGGAGCATCAACAGTTTTCTGAGTATTTGTAGCAGCGTGTACTGTTGTCATCAAACCTTCGATGATACCGAAGTTGTCGTTGATAACTTTAGCCAAAGGAGCTAAACAGTTTGTAGTACAAGAAGCGTTAGAAACGATATCCATATCAGCTTTGTAAGCATCTAAGTTAACACCGCAAACAAACATAGGAGCGTCGTTTGAAGGAGCAGAGATAACAACTTTTTTAGCACCACCAGCAAGGTGAGCTTTTGCTTTGTCAATAGTTGTGAAAACGCCGGTAGATTCAACAACGTAGTCAGCTCCAGCAGCACCCCAGCCAATGTTTGCCGGATCTTTTTCAGCGAAGAAGGCAATTTCCTGTCCGTTCACGAACAATTTACCATCTTTATTTTCAGCTGTTCCCTGGAATTTTCCGTGTACAGTGTCGTACTGTAACATGTAGATCAAATAGTTAAGATCCAGGAATGGGTCGTTTACTGCAACAATTTGAACATCATTTCTTTCCTGAGCAGCACGGAAAACTAAACGTCCGATACGACCGAAACCGTTGATACCGATTTTAATTTTTGACATCGTTGATAGTTTTAATGAATGTATAAATGAATATTACTTATTTTTTTAAGAGCTTTTCAATTAAAGCCATACAAAATAAATACTTAAAATCAGAAACATCAAATTTATTTCTGGCGATGAGTTTTTTTAGTGTACATTTTAATTTTTAATTAATGTTGTGAATTTGCAGAAATTGGTCTTACAAGAAATTTAGCTGAAAAGTGTGGAGATATTCCAGATATGAGTCAAAAATTTACCTGCATGAGTACGAATGAAAATAAATATTCAATTCTCAGAGACTTTAAAAATCAATAGTTAGCTTGATTTTAAAGGGTTACAGCGATTTTTGAATGTTTTTTGAATGTGCGTTCTGTGAAAAATATATTTATTTTAATACCTGTAGTAGCTTTTGTTGACTCAATTGCTAACCTTAATATTTATGGAAGCTTTATAATCTTAGGGATCTCTGAACTCTTAGTACAAGTAATTATTTAATGAAAGCAGGAAAATTATTGCGATATTCTATTTTTAGTGTGAATAATTAGTGTAATTTTATCAATGTCTGAATGAAATAATTTGGGCTAACAGTAAATGCTGTTAAATGATAAAAAATGAGATTATGGGACAATTCAGTTTTGACTCAGGATGAGTAAAAACGTCTAAAGTTGTAGCAAAATAAGTACATCTGGCTGATAAAAATTATTTTTTTATCGGATGATATTGTTGTACATTGGAGATAAATTTTATACGTTTGCATTGTAAACTGTGTAAAATAATGGGGAATTTCAAATAATTAAATAAAAATGAATTATAAAATTCAATCAATCAATCAATTAAGTTCAATTAAAAAACAAATGCTATGAGAAAATCATTTACACGGCTTTTTGGATTTTTACTATTGAACGTTATGATGTTGTTCTCCTCAGGACTTATAGCCCAGGAGACGCAAAAGACGGTGGAGCTTTATGCTAGTTCCGTAGATGCATGTTATAACGTTTCCGATAGTTATACCACTAAAATTTCCGTCAGGGATTTTATTGGTATCAAAAGCTTTGCGATCGAATTAAAATTTGATCCGGCAAAGTTTGTTTACAAAAATTTCTCCACTATTTCAGGAACGGGTTTGACACCTGCGCCTACGGTTACCTTTGACAATGTCGCTGGTACTGTAGACATAACTTGGTCAAGTGCTACTGCCGTAACAATTGGAGACAATGTAAAAACTGACATTTTGAATGTCAATTTTGGTGTAGCAGGAGGTGTCAATGCTACCGCTGATTCTTTTGCCTCAGCATTGACATGGAATTCCGCGCAGTTCTATTATGCTCCTTCTAGTGGAGGCACTGATCAAATCAGAACTACTACAACTACTAATGGTAATTTGAACGTAACTGTTGCTTATCCTACAGTTCAATACACAGTAACACCTGCTACCTGCGATGGTGGTCAGGCTAATATTACTGTGACCAGTCCTGTTGGTGCTGGATTGTATTATTATTTTAATGGTTCTACTACTTCTTCTACCACTCCTGTTGCAACTGCAACTGCTCCTTCAACCAATACTGTACGTGTTGTTGATGCTAACGGTTGTTCTTCTCATCTGATTACTATTCCAGTTACTTCTCCTTCTCCACTTGTAATTAATAGTGTTGCAGTTGAAGATGCTAAATGCAAAGGTGGTAATGGTGAAATCCAGGTTAGTGCTACTGGTGGTGTTGGACCATATACATATTGGGTTGTGCCAACAACTGAGATGACATATTTTACCAATGTACTTAATACTAAAGGTAAAGGTGCATCAGAATTGGCCGGTTATAAATACACTAATTTCCAGATTTTAAAACCAGCTGGTAGTTACTATGTAACTGTTGATGGCGCTGGTGGTTGTAATAATTTAATTTTATCGGGAACTCCAAGTGCAAATCCTGCTTGGCAGACTGTTTCGATAGGTGAACCTGCTACCGCAGTAAGCTTTACTGCTGCTGTAACTACAGCTATTACATGTAATGGCTCTGCTGATGGTGTTATCACTGTGTCGAATCCTCAAGGCGGAAGTGGTACTGGATATTCTGTAACTAAAGATGGTGTTAATTGGGCATCTTTAACTTCAACTGTTACCTACAACTCATTAATTGCTGGAACATATACTATTACTGTAAAAGATGGTAACGGATGTTCTACTTCTACATCTACAACTATTAGCCAGCCTGCCGCTATTGCATTTACTTTAGCTTATGGTGATGCAACTTGTGCTGGTGGTGCTACTGGATCTGTAACAATTACTTCAGTTTCTGGTGGTACTGCTCCTTATACTTATGCAGTTGCTTTAACTACTGCAAGTAGTTGGGGAACTGCTACTTCAACTGCTAATATGACAACTGGATTAACAGCTAATTATTATAAGGTTAGAGTTTGGGATGCTAACGGTTGTTATAAAGATTTTGCAAATCAGGATGGCAGTGGTAATATTTTACCAATTCAAGCTCCTGGTGCTTTGTCTTTCACAACCAGTGCTGATAATGCTGCTGCTTATGAAGTTGCTTGTAATGGTGGTTCATATACTTTAACTGTTACTGCAGCTGGTGGTACTGCTCCTTATTCATATTCATATAATAATGGTGCTACAACTACATCGACTACTTATTTCATGTCTGGCCTTACTGCAGATGGTACTGTTTCAGTTACAGTTACTGATGCTAATGGCTGTTCTGTTGAGAAGCTAGTTACAATTGATGTTCCTGAAGCACTTACTGCTACTGTAACTACTACTCCAGCTGTTGTTGCTCCTACATGTCCTGGAGGTAACGATGGTCGTGCAACTGTATTGGCAAGTGGTGGTTTGTCTCCATATTTATATTCAACTGATAATGTAAATTGGTTTACAAATCCAACATTAGCTGTTCCAGAAGGTACAACGACTATTACTGTTAAAGATCAGAATGGTTGTACAACTCAAACAAGTGTTTCTGTTGCTGCTTTAACAGCAAGTACACTTACTGCTACTGTAACCGATATTAATTGTCATGGTGCTCAGACAGGAACTATTTCTGTAACTACAACATGGCAGGGTTCACGTACACCTAAATTCTATGTTGCTTCAACTGAAGCTGCTGTATTTACAAGTGGAACATTATTTACTCCTGTAATGATTAATGGTGGAGCTACAACTACACCAACATATTTTGTTGCTGGTACTTATTATTTAGGTGCTCGTGATGAAATGGGATGTAAATCAAATGTAATAGTTGTTACCATTAAAGAAAAAGCTGCTCTGGCTATGACAGCTGCTGCAACAAATGCTACATGCTTTGGTTTGTTTGATGGTACATTGACTATTAATACAACAGGTGGATTTGGACAACCACAATATATTTTACGTAACAACATTGAAGCTCTTAATGTTGCTACTGATTATCAGAATATTGGAACTTGGTCTGAAACTACTTCTATCGGTAAACAAGTTATACAGGTTCAAAGAGGAACATATTACGTTAAAGTAAAAGATGCTTGCTCTAATACTGCAGTAACTGCTGGTCCATTTATTGTTGATGGTTATAAAGCTATTACATTTACCGGAACAATTGCAAAAACAAATATTACTTGTAGCACAGCAAATGATGGTACTATTACTGTTCCATTATCGGGTGTTAAAGGTGGTAAACCAGAATTTGACGGAACAGGATTCTATACATTTACTTTAGCTAAACCTGCCGGTGGTACTGTTACCAATACTACAGGGGCATTTACTGGTTTAACTGATGGTACTTACACAATTACAATTACTGATGCTTCTGGTTGTTCTACTTCTGCTGTTCTTCCAACTCAAACAATAACTAGACCTACTGCTGTTACTATCAGTGGTGTAGCTGTTACTCATTTCTCTTGTGTAAATTCAAGAGATGGTCGTATTGCTGTTACTGCAACAGGTGGAACTCCTGGATATCAGTTAGCAGTTAATGCATCTTCGAATGGTACTATTAGAGAAAGTGACTGGCTTGATTTTGGAACTAGTTCAACAACAACAACAAAAACTTATGTTGCAACTGAACCTGGAGTATATTATTTGTATGTAAGAGATGCTAATAAGTGTATGGGTAATACTGTATCTGTTACAGTTCTTCAACCTGCAGCATTAACATTAACTGGTGTTGTTACTGATGTAACTTGTGCTGGTGCTGGTCAAGTTCAGTTAACAGCTGCTGGTGGCTGGGCTCCTTCAGTTACACAGTCTTATCTGTTTACTAATGGTACTGCAACTAATACTTCTGGTTTATTTACCGGTTTGAACGCTGGTACTTATAGTGCAACTGTTAGTGTAACTGCTGGTTCAACATCAACATCAACATCTATTGTTAGTTATACATATCCTGTAGTATCTTGTGTTGCAAACTATTCTTATACTGTTAAGGATTTGGTTGCTTACAAATATATGGCAGTTACTGCTCCTGTAAAATGTAAAGGTGGTAACGATGGTTCTTTGACTGTTACTGTATTAGCAGGTACTTCAGCTACTGTTACTACTACTGGTCCTGAATACTATGTACAGTTGACAACAACTGCTAATCCATCGCTTCAGGAAGGAACATGGACAAGAACAACAAATCAGAAATTTACATTCACCAACTTGCCACATGCAATTTATAGTGTTTGGATTTCTAATGGTACTCCAACCGGATATAACCAAGGACCTTGCTTATTGCCTACTGGAACAGAAACTCCTACTGACAATGTATTTACTAAAGTTGCTTCTTGGGAAGTTAATGAACCTACTACAGCATTGACTGCTTCTGCTACCTGGACAAGTGATGTAACTTGTAATGGTGGAACTGATGGTAAGTTCAAAGTAAATGCTGCTGGTGGTAGTGGTTCTTACACATACGCTGCTAAATTGTCTACTGTTGCTACAGGTCACGTATTAACTCCAGAACCTGCAGCTTCTGAATATCAAGCTTCTGCTGAATTTGTAAAACCTGCTGGTACTTATGTAATTTGGGTTAAAGATTCGAATGGTTGTATTGTTGGTGGCGAGGGTACTATTGCCAATCCAATTGATGCTTACCGTGTTCAGATTAGACAGCCTAATGCAGTTGCATTTACTACTGCAACAACTAATGCTACTTGTTTTGGTGCAAATGATGGAAAGATTACAGTAACTCCAGTTGCTGGTGCTGGTGCTCCATATACTTATGTAGTTTCTGGTACTGATTATACTGGTGCATCTGTTAATATTACCGGTACTACTACCTCTGCAACACAGGCTACCTATGTAATTACAGGTATTCCTGCAAATATTACTGCCGGATCTACTGCTACTAATGTATATTCAGTTACATGGACTGATAAAAACGGTTGCTCGACTACAAGTCCTACAACTCAGATTTCTCAGAACAAGCAGCTTACTGCATCTTTAGTTAAAGCAGCTGGTGCATTTGTTTGTCCTGGTGATGTAACAGGTGTAATTGAGGCTGTTGCTGTTGGTGGTACTGGAACTAGTACATATACATACAAACTCTGGAGAGACGGTGCTGCTTATACATCTACTTTTGTCGCTATTCCTTCATTCATTGTTCAGGTTGGACATACTTATAAGGTTGAAGTAAAAGATGGTTCAAATTGTAGTGTATTTACACCTGAGCAGGTTATTAATGAACCAGTGGGTATTACTGCTACAATGCAGGAAACTACATGTTTTGGCGATCCAACTGCTTCTGTAATTGTTAAAGCTGTTGGTGAAACTGGTCGTACATTCTCTGTACAGTATAAAGCTAACACAGCTGCAAATTATACTGCTTGGCAAGATTTCGATGGTGAAATAGCTTTAAGTGGATTTATTTTCGCCAACAGTGTTGTAACTCAAAACTTCTATTACTTCAATGTAAAAGATAATATGGGTTGTACTACATCTTACACTTATTCATTTGTTGCAACTCAGAATGAACTGAAAGCAACAGTTGCTGGTGTTGGTGGATCTGCTACTATGACTATCACTGGTGGTATTGCTCCTTATTCTTTGCAGGTTGGTACAGCTACTAAGACTGTAGTAACTGGAAGTGTAAGTGGTGGCAGTTATCCTGTTGCTGGTTTGGTTGATGGAACTAATACTATTACTGTATTTGATGCTCATGGATGTTCTAAAGTTGTAACTTATGTAGCTGATCTTAAAGCTCCTCTTGCTGCAACTTATTCACCAAATGGAACAGCTACTTCTACTACGAATAATCATCCTGCTTTAGTAATCACTTTCAATGAAGACGTTGTTGTTGGAACTGGTAGTGTTAAGATTATGAAGAAGTCGGATAATACTCTTGCAATTCCTGCTATTGCAGCTAGTGCAATTTCGGCTAGTGGAAAAACTGCTACTGTAACTTATGCTGGTGGTCTTGATAAAAATACAGAATACTATGTAACAATTGATGCCGGTGTTGTTAAAGACTTAGCAGGTAATGCTTTTGCAGGTACTACTGCTACAAGTACTTGGACATTCAAAACTGGTGATTTTGCTACACCTGTTGTGCCTGTGATTCCTACTGTTCTCGAGTATAAGGTTTATCCAAACCCATTTGTTGATTATGTTATCGTTGATAATGCTTCTGAATTGACTAAAGTTGTTGTAACTAACATCGCAGGTCAGGTTGTAAAAGAAGTTGTTACTCCTGATAGCAGAATTGAATTAAACCAATTGGTCAGTGGAGTTTACTTTATCTCTCTTTACGAAGAGAATACTGTAGTCAAAACTGTTAAGATTGTTAAAAGGTAATGCCGAATTGATTGATTTAAAAAGGGGAGCTTGCGGGCTTCCCTTTTTTTATTTCTAATAATTGAATTATGGAACTTTTAAAATCACATCGCTCTATACGTAAATATTCAAATAGAGAAATTCCGGCGGCGATTTTGACAGACATATTAGAATGCGGCATTCGTTCTTCAAATACAGGTAATATGCAGCTGTATAGCATTGTTGTTACTCGGCAATTGGAAAAGAAAAGGGAGCTTGCACCGTTGCATTTTAATCAGGCCATGGTTACTTCAGCACCTGTTGTACTTACAATTTGCTTTGACGTAAATCGTTTTAATGTTTGGTGCAGGTTGAATAATACTTTTACTGACTTAAATAACTTATTATGGCTTTTGAATGGTGTCATCGATTCTTCTATTTTAGTTCAGAATATATGCATTGCAGCTGAGAGTAAAGGTTTAGGCATTTGTTATCTTGGTACAACCCTTTACAATGCACCTGAGATTATAGAAACGCTTAAACTACCGTCAGGTGTTATACCAATAAATACATTAACTATTGGCTACCCTGAAGTAATTCCTGATCTTACAGATCGTTTACCTTTAGATGCTATATTGCACCATGAAGCGTACAATAACTACACAGATGCGCAAATAATTGATTATTATAAAGCTAAAGAGGAGCTTGAATCCTCCAAACAATTTGTTTTTGAGAATCAAAAGCAAAATCTTGCTCAGGTTTATGCTGAAGTCCGTTATAAATCGGAAGATAATATTTTCTTCTCTGATAAGTTACGTAAACTTCTTGAAGAACAAGGTTTTCTTTAGTTATCCTGTTTCATATTAAATACTTTTCTCTTGATTGATATTTCGGTTATAATAGTTAATTATCGGGGATGGAAGCATCTTGAAAGATGCTTGAATGCTTTTGAATATTTCACTACTGAAACGTTCTCTTTTGAAGTTATTGTTGTTGATAACTGCTCTGACGATGGTCGTTTTGAAGAGTTCCAAAGTCGTTACTCTCGATTTTTGTTCTATGAGAATTTCGGAAATAATGGCTTTTCGAATGGATGTAATTTCGGCGCAACAAAAGCTCTGGGAGAATATCTTTTATTTTTAAATTCTGATATTATTACTTCCGAATCCGCCGTTAGGGCTTTATTAACTGCTAGTAGGCTCAATCCTGAGATTTTTGTTCTTTCTTGTAAGCAAATCAACAATAGTGGAAGGGAAGAACAGATAAACAGATTATTTCCTGATTTTTTTACTTTGTTTGGATTGACTCGGTTTTTGTTTAGAAAATTATTTCAGAAGCAACTTACTGTAGGAAATGGGATTGTTTTTACGGACTGGGTGTCTGGATCAGTGATTTTAATTTCAAAGTCTAATTTTGATAGGATTGGTGGTTGGGATGATCGTTTCTGGCTCTATTATGAAGACGTTGATTTTTGTAAGCGGGTAACTGATTTGGGAGGCAAAGTAGGTGTAGATACGAATGTTTCAATGATTCACAATCATGGTGGTTCAACCCGAATTAATTTAGAAACAGCTTCATTAACTAAAACTGAAGTGGTGATCTCTTTGCATGTATATGTTTCCATACATTTTGCTGCTTTGTCAGCCTTTTTTCTTCATTCTTTATTAATTCTTGGATTTTTGGTTTCAAGAACACTTCCCGCGTTTCTTGGTATTCCATTGTTTTTTGTAAAACGTCTTTCTTTATATCGTAAAATCTATTTTAAGGTCATTTATTATTATCTGAATACTTTCAAAAACAACTCATGGATTAGTCCGAGGTCTGTGAAATTCGAACAAAAGTGGTAAAGACGATTCTGGGTTTGGGTTTTAATTTATGAAAGAGAAAAAGATTCTCTACATTTGGGCAATAATTTTAGTCAAATTGCGTGATGTTATTCTGTTTAAAATTGTGTAATTCTATTTGTATTTAGTTCTAAACGATTTGTTATGAAAATTGAAGTTTCAAACGGTGAAATTGTTGATAAGCTTACAATTATTGAAATTAAGCTTGAAAATATCAGTAATGAGCAAAAACTGGTCAATTTGAGAGCTGAATTTGAAGTTCTTAATCAGGCTGTTGCCTCTATTATTTCGAAAGACCACCATTTATACCAGGAGTTACTTGACATTAATAAAAAACTTTGGGTTATTGAAGATAGAATCAGAGAATTGGAGAAAAGCAAAGATTTTGGTGATGAATTTATTAATGTAGCCAGGTCTGTTTATTTTACCAATGATTTGAGATCGGAAGTTAAAAGAAAGATTAATGAACTGACGAATTCTGCATTGATTGAAGAAAAATCGTACGAAGACTATTCCTAATGCAAAAACTGCTAGTATATCGATTCTCTGCAATGGGGGATGTTATTTTATTGCTTCCCGTTTTAAAAGGGCTTTTAGCAGTAAATAATGATGTAGAAGTCTATTTATTGACTCAGTCATCTTTGTCTCCATTATTTGCCAATATTGATCGATTATATGTGGTTAAAGCTGATTTGAAGCAAGAACATAGGGGATTCAGAGGGCTATTAAAATTATTCCGGAAGATTCATTCAGAAATTAAACCTGATAGGGTTTTTGACTTGCATGGAGTTCTACGTTCATTCATTCTTGATTTCCTTTTTAAGTTTTCTGGTTATAACGTTCGTGTCTTCAAAAAGGGAACCTTGCAGAAAAGAAGGGTGATTAAATCAAAATTGTTAAATCAACTTCCTGGCACTATTGATCGGTATTCAGATGTTTTTACTTCTGCGGGATTTGAATTAAGGCTTCCAGAGTTGCCTGTCTTTAAATCTGGGGCATTACCTTCCCGGTTTGATGAAATATTTCTAAAGCCAATTGTTATTGGCATAGCGCCTTTTGCTAAGCATCGACAGAAAGTCTGGGGTGTACATAAAATCGACAAGCTTCTGGAGCAGATTAATACTTTGTACGATTGCACAATTTTGCTTTTTGGTGGCGGTAAAGCTGAATTTGAAATATTGAATAAACTAGCCGAGAAATATTCCAATTGTGTGGTTTCTTCCAATTACTTTAATTTCAATGATGAGATTAATCTGATGCATCGCCTGTCGCTAATGGTAAGTATGGATTCGGCTAATATGCATTTGGCTTCCATGGCTGGAGTACCTACAGTTTCTATTTGGGGTGCGACTCATCCTGCACTTGGCTTTGCTCCTTACAAGCAACCTGCTGAAAACATGATTCAGTATACGGGGACTGAATTAGCTTGTCGTCCTTGTTCGGTATACGGAAATAAAAAATGCATCTATTCTGATAGTATTCGTTGCATGGAATATATCACTGTTGATTCCGTTATTGAACGGATCAAAGAGTTAATTCCTGTTCCTGAAAATCAGAACAGATGATTTTTTGCTGATGCCTGAATTAATTGGTGATTTGAGTTCCTTTATCAGCATTAAAAGCAAGCCCTAGTTTTTCCCCGAGTTCTGTTAGATCGGCAACAACCTGCTCGTGTACCGGAATTCCGTTTTTCAAGCGCTCGATGGTCAATTCACGTTCTGGGTCGCCAGGAATTAGCACTTTCTCTTGCCCTTCGGCCGGTTCAGCATTTCTGAAAGTTTCAATCCAATTATCCATTTCTTTTTTAAATTCGGAAGCCGACCTGAAGGCGTCGACACGAATTGCTCCCAGGAAATGACCGATTCCTTTGCCAACCGGATTTGCTGGTGGTTCCAGAAAGCTGACGAACGGTGGAACCCATGGACCATAGTTTGCTCCGGATAAAACAGCAGAAAAAATATCGACCATTGCGCCCAAACAATAGCCTTTGTGGCCGCCATGTTCGCGATCTCCGCCTAGCGGAAGCATCGATCCTCCCTTTTTTAGCGCATACGCGTCTGTTGTAGGATTACCGTCTTTATCTTGTGCCCAACCTAGGGGGGCGTCCATTCCTTTGCGCTGAAGTACTTCCAATTTTCCGTTAGCAACTGTTGTTGTAGCCATGTCAATAACAAATGGGGGCTGTTTTAATGCTGGAATGGCTACCGCTATTGGGTTTGTTCCTAAAAAGCGGCTTTTAGAAAATGTTGGTGATACCAGCGGACTTGCATTAGTCATGGATATGCCAATCATATCATTATCGAGAGCCATCATGGCATGATAGCCTGCGATTCCGTAATGATTTGAATTTTGCACCGCGACCCATCCTGTTCCTGAGATTTTAGCTTTTTCTATCGCGATTTTCATTGCATGTGGCGCTGTAACTAATCCTAATCCCAAATCACCATCCAAAACTGCTGTACTTGGTGTTTCATGGATTATTTTCATTTCTGGAGTTGCATTAAGTCGTTTCAGCTCCCACAACCGAACATAGCCGCTTAAACGAGCTACTCCATGTGAGTCAACTCCGCGTAAATCGGCTTGGTTCAGACAGTCTGCCGCTGTTTTTGCTTCGTCTAACGGACAGCCCAATTTGAGAAATACCTGGGTCGTATATTCTTTTAAATATTCTGAATCGAATATGATCATCTTGTAGTGTTTTAATTAAATGAAAAATCTTTGGAATTACTCTTAATTCCAAATCCTTTGATTGTTACTGATGTTGTTTGAAACAGATTTATTTCCGGTTGAAATCTCTTGCCGAGGCTTGTGCTGTTGGCATAATCAGTAAATTGTCGATGTTAACATGTGCTGGTCGGGATAATACAAATAGAATCGTTTCAGCAATATCTTTTCCTGACAGCGGAGTGAATCCTTTGTAAACCTGATCAGCTCTGTCTTTATCGCCACGGAACCTAACCAGTGAGAATTCTGTTTCAACAGCTCCGGGGGCGATGGTTGTAACTTTAATGCCAAAAGGCAGGAGTTCGATACGCATGGCTTTTGAGATGGCTTCAACCGCATGTTTGGTGCCACAATATACCGATCCGTTTGGATAGGCTTCTTTTCCGGCAATTGAAGAAATATTAATGATGTGTCCGGTTTGCCTTTCAATCATCCATGGGGTAATTATGCGCGAAGCATACAGCAAACCCTTCACATTTGTATCGATCATGGTTTCCCAGTCATCAACATCGGCTGAATTGACAGGAGCTAAGCCTGCAGCCAGACCGGCATTGTTGATCAGTACATCGATAGCCTTCCATTTTTCAGGAATACTGTTTAATGCTTCTTCGGTTTCGGTTCTTTTGCGGATGTCGAAATTCAATGTAAACACTTCACATCCAAAATCAGATTCAATCTGTTGTTTTATTGCATCCAGTCGCTCTTCCCTTCGTCCGGTGAGTATTAAGTTGTAGTTGTTTTGGGCAAGTATTAATGCTGTTTCGTACCCGATACCTGCTGTAGCGCCGGTAATTAGGGCGATTTTCTGATTCATTTTTGAGTAGAATTTGAGTGAGGGTCAAAATTAAAAATTCCACAAAACTTATGGAATAACAAACTACTTAATTATTTTTGTTTCTGCATTTAAAGCTAAAAGAAACATCATGATTGAACAAAGCAATGAAATTCAGGAGTTCTCGATTTCTCAGTTGAACGAGGAGCAGGATATACAGGATATTGTATTTAACCTGATGGTTGATCCGAATTTAGCCCCTATAAATTATTTCAATGATTTTACAGAGGAAGCTATTGACGTTTCGGCTGTTTCGAGTGATGAAGATGACGAAACCGGAATGTTTTGTTCAGAGAGTGGACAGATGATGGCCATTTCAACACATGCATTGCATCATCATCTGGAAGTTGACCCGCAACAGGCTACAGAGATACTTGTGTCAAGGGCGGTTCGAAAGATGATTTGTTTTGGTGCTGTTCCGGAGGCAATAAGTTCATTTCTGTATCACATCAATGTAGCAGATCCCAATGGTCAGTTTATTGCTGCAGGAGCCAAAAAAGGCCTTGAGAATGCATGTAAAAAATTTAATATTAAGCTTGCCGATCGTAAAATCAGGTTCGATTATTTTTCGGCTCATGGGCCAGTTCCGCCTACTACCATTGTAAGCATTATGGCCTCTATTCCTGAAAAGGATAAGCTTGTGACCCATAGCTTCAAGAAGAAGGGAAACAATTTGTTTATGATCGGAAATTCGTATGATGATATTAATTCGTCAGAATACCTGGAGTTCTATCACGGCATTTCAGATTCATCGCTTCCAGTCTTTGATATCGATACCGAAGTTAAACTTCACGACGTTATGCGAATGCTTATTGAGGCAGGTTATATTACTTCGGCCAATCCGGTCAGCAAAGGCGGTTTGTTTTTTACACTTTTACGTGCCGGAATGCCTAATGGTCTTGGATTTGACATAACCACAGATGCCGAAATCAGGAGAGATGCTTTCCTTTTTGGAGAAGCAATGGGGCGTATTGTAGTTGGTGTTGACCCAAAAAATGTTGACGATTTTGTTGATTTCATGAGTTCGTTGAAAGTACCTTTCTTTGCCTTGGGGCATGTTACGAAAGGCGAAATCAGAATTGATGATGAGTCGTTTGGTTTTATTGATAAAATGACTCCGGCCAATTAATTCCTATTCATGCAAGTCACTCCTTATAAAGATTCGTCGGAAAAAAAGAAGCAGCAGGTTGAGCAAATGTTCGACAATATTGCTCCCAAGTATGATTTCTTGAACCATTTTCTATCTCTGGGTATTGATATGCTTTGGCGGAAGAAAGCCATTCGCATACTTTCAGGCTATAAAACCAATCTGCTGCTCGATGTGGCCAGTGGTACCGGCGATTTTGCCATAGCTGCTGCCAAATTAAAACCATCGAAAATAATCGGATTCGACATTTCAGAGCAGATGCTCAATGTTGGTCGGGCCAAAGTGCAGCGCCTTGGACTCGATCATATTATCGAATTTCAGAAAGGCGATTCGGAAGCAATGCCTTTTGACGATGAGCATTTCGATGCAATTACAGTTGCCTTTGGTGTGCGGAATTTCGAAAATCTTGAGAATGGGCTGAAAGAGTTTGTCAGGGTTCTGAAGAACGACGGAGTTGCTATTATCCTTGAATTTTCGAAACCCAAATATTTTCCGATGAAGCAATTGTATTTGTTTTACTTTTTCGGAATCTTACCTCTTATCGGCCGTTTGGTGTCAAAAGATAGTTCGGCATATTCGTATTTGCCCGAATCGGTAATGGCTTTCCCCGACGATCAGAAGTTTTTAACCATACTTCGGAATGTCGGTTTCTCGAAAGCAAGTCAAAAAAGGTTAAGTTTTGGTATTGCTACCATATACATCGCTCAAAAATAAAACACCATACAATAATTTCGTAATATTGTTGTTTCTTTTGAATGACAGATAACCGTTTCCGAGTGAAGAAATTTTTCTACATCCTGATATTTCTGTTAGGTGCTTTTACTTCATCAGCGCAAAGGCTTTTGTTGAAAAACCTGACAACTTTTGATGACAAACGCATTCACTTTGGCTTTACCCTTGGTGTGAATACAACCGATTTTGGGTTTACGCATTATACTGTGATTGGTGATAATCCAAAGTTCGCAGAAGAAACAGTGAACGGTGTGCCTATTAAGGGAACTGATAAAATTAGGGCTGATATTTCGACTTTGACTCCCGGATTTACGGTGGGAATTGTGACCAATTTGCGTTTGGCCGAAAGTTTCGACCTTCGCTTTCTTCCCGGAATGTCGTTTGGCGAACGAAAACTCTCGTACAACATTCCGGTTCAGGATGTAAACGATCCCGGACAAAAAGGTTACTACTCCATTAAATCAACATTTCTCGACTTTCCGTTGTTGTTGAAATACAAATCAAGGAAGATGAACAACCAGCGGCCCTATTTAATTGCCGGAGGCGCATACCGAATTGACATCTCAAAAAG
>JAJZSZ010000030.1 GCA_021849365.1 Bacteroidota bacterium
ACTCACCACCACACTTGTTTCTGTTCCGTTTTTTATGGCCATTGCACTGAGCGGGGTAGTGGTAGTTATTTTGATTGGCTCCTTATATAATATACCATTCTGTGGAGTTGGGCGAACTCCGTCGGTCGTGTAGTATATCTGTGCGTCGGTATCAGGAGTTTGCAGCGTGACTTCGAATGGTGAGGAATAATACCCGCGCGTTTTACTGAAAACCGGCATCTGTACTTTATTGCTTTGTACATTGGCGGCACCCGGTGTGGGCTGGTCGAAATACACAGCCTGCCCATTGTAATAGCCGTACGAAATGTCTTCTTCCTGAACCGGGTATTGAGGCGAAAACGCACTGAGTAAAGTTTTTCCGTCGGCGGAAACAAGTGCCAGAAATTCGCCCGATCCCGATAGTTTAAAGTTGGTGTGCAATGGCTTGGCCGGATCAACCCGGTTTTTCTCGGAGGCAAATACGATCAGAAATTTTCCGGCATCAAGTTTTACATCGGGAAACTTCCATTTGGTAAGGTTAAGCGGATTGTCGGTAAGGAAAATCCCTTTCAGGCTAACAGAGGTCTCTCCGGTATTTTGAATTTCGATCCAATCGGAGTATGCTTTGTCTTCGTCCTGAAGCCCGTGACTGTTCACGGCCATAAATTCAGAGATAGTAAGCTTTTCAGCAGAGAATAGATTCCCGGCAATGGAAATGAGGAAAAGCAGAATGAGAAAATAGCCCTTCAAGTTCATCAGATTTGTGTAGTCAGGAGTTGAGCTGGGGAAGATAGTAAAAAATGTTGTTGATGTTTCGGGGGCTTTGAGCCGAAAAACATAAGTATCTCAAAAAAAATTATGCTTGTTTTGGTAACCCTGACGATAACTTTTCCGAATCAGGAGTTAAAAAGATAACCTTAAATCCGAATGTCATGGACGACAAATTTGTTACCCTTGCTTCGTTGCCATATTCTCAGGCTGAGATATTGCGTTCGTTGTTGGAATCGGAGAATATTGATTGCTTTATCGAAGACATTGATTTTTTACAGGATGCCATGGATACCGGTGTACGGGTTCGCATATTGGAGAAAGATGCGCGTCAGGCCTTTCCGATTCTGGAAAAGATGTTGGGAAAAGTGATAGACGATCACAAAAAGCGGGAGAACTATATCCTGGTTCCGGTCGATTTTTCGGATTACTCGTTAAATGCAGCTTTGGTTGGATTCGACATTGCCGAAAGGCTAAATTCCAAAATGGTGCTTTACCATTCGACCCCACAGCCCGAATTCCTCACCATTCCTTACTCCGACGTGGTTGTTTACGATTCGGCCCTTTTCCTGAATTACGAAATGACTGAAAAAGCCACAGCTAAAAAGTTTGAAGCATTCCTGAATAAGTTGACCTCGGCCATTGACTCCGAACGTTGGAAGAAGGCTAAGCCCGAATATATTGTGAAAATTGGTGAGGCCGAAGACGATATTTTATCCTACATCAAGATTCATCCGCCCAAAATGGTGGTAATGGGAATTCGGGGGGAAGATGCCAAATTGGGCGATTTGATTGGAACCACCACTGCCGCCGTTATTTTCAATACCAAGGTTCCGGTGCTGGCCATTCCGGAGCAGACAACTACCGATTGGCTCAAGCATTTCAAGACGGTGGTTTACGCAACTAATTTCGAATCGTGCGATTTCATTGCCATGGATCGCCTGATTAAACTGGTGAAGCCGTTTGAATGCAAAGTGATTTGCCTGCATGTGAACCGGGGCAACAACGGAGAACTGGACGAAGCCATGCTTGAAGGTATGCGCGAAGCCCTGAGCGAAAAGTACCCGTATGCTGCTTTCGATTGCCGGTTAGTTCATTCGCCTAACCTGCCCGAAGCCATCGATCGTTTTATTCAGGATAACGGAATTGATGCATTGGCGCTTACCACGCATCGCCGCAATCTGTTTACCCGGTTGTTTAACCCGAGTATTGCGCGTAAAATGATTTTACACACTCACACACCTGTGCTTGTATTTCATGCATGAGCCGGAAGATGGCTTTATAGTTTTACATCGGTTACCGCAACGCCAATAAACGAGTCGGCAGTTCCGTAGTACAAAAACCATTTTCCTCTGAAGAAAACCAGCCCTTCGCCAAAAACCGTACCCGCTTTATACTGGCCTGTTTGCTCGTGAGGTAAAGTTGGTTTCAAAATATTCGATTCTGAGCGCGTTAAAACTTTTTCAGGATTAGCAGCATCAATGAGTACTTGTCCAACGGAATATGTTCCTTTTGGTAAATTCGGATCGGCATTATTATCATCCGAGTTTTTGCCGTTGTACAACAGCAAAATACCTTTATCGGTAAGCAGGGCCGGCGGACCGCATTCGGTTAGTGCGCTGTCGAAATACCCGTCGCGTGGCCAGATCACCTTGCGGAGGTTGCCGTTTTCGTCGAGGTTCGGGTACCAGTCAATCAGATTTTCAGAAACGGCTAGGTTCACCAAATTTTCGCCCCAATACAAATAATACTTTCCGTTGAATTTAGCGGCAGTGATTTTCCCGTTTTTCATTTGCGTCACAATCGAACCGGATTTGGTAGCTTTGTTCAGGAATTTACCGTTGTAGGCTTTGGCAAATGCAGGGCCTTTCTTTTCCCAATGAATCAGATCTTTTGAGGTAGCAACTGAAAGTCGCGGGGTATCGTAGTTCCAGCTGGTGTACAACATCACAAACAGGCCTTCTTCGGTTTGAACCACGCGCGGATCTTCGCATCCGCCCATGTGGTCGTATTTGGCAAAAGCATCGTTGTCGGGATAAAGCACCGGGCTTGGGTAATAATCGAAATGAATTCCGTCGGTACTCGAAGCCAGCCCGATGCGCGAAGTGCGGCCGCCCAGGTGAGCTTTCGGATTGTCCTCGCAACGGGTAAGCAGGTAAACTTTTCCGTTGTGAACAATGGCTGCCGGGTTAAACACATCGGCACGCTGCCACTTGACATCGGTTTTCTTTACGGGGCAAACAAACGATTTGGTTGAATCGGCTCCCAAAATCGGGTTTTCCTTTGGCTTGACAAATCCGGAAAATCCCCATTCGGATTTTGATTGGCTGACTGCCAGAAACGAGGAACTGAGTAATAATAAAGCAGTGCAGAAAACTGATTTGGACAGGAAGTTCATATGGTTTCGAATTAGGTAGTTTCAGTATGTGTAAAGATGAGAAATTATACCGGGAAGTAAAAATCGGGTCGCAAGGATTCCATCCCTGAAAATAAGGGAAGAAGCCTTTTCTTCGCGAATTGTCCCGGGGCGACCAAATTTCGCCCGGGACGGTGAAAATTCCTCCCGGGGCGGCTCCCCAACCCCCGGGACGATGAGAATTCCTCCCGGGACGGCTTGGCCAGCCCCCGGGGCAGCAGAAAATTGCCCGGGACGAGTAGGGACGGCCGTTTCAGGGTTAAAAGCAAAAAAATCCCGACTCTTTTCCGGAGCCGGGATTCATATTTTATAGTTATATCATTCTAATTTGCCGATTCGAATTGCTTCAGGAACCGGACATCGTTTTCGAAGAAGTGGCGGATGTCTTTAATTCCGTATTTCAGCATGGTGATGCGTTCGATTCCCATTCCAAAGGCGAATCCAGTGTATTTCTTGCTGTCGATGTTGCAGGCTTCCAAAACGTTCGGGTCAACCATTCCGCAGCCCAAAATTTCGAGCCAGCCAGTGTATTTACATACGTTGCAACCTTCGCCGCCGCAAATCGAGCAACTCACATCCATTTCGGCCGATGGCTCGGTGAACGGAAAGTACGACGGGCGCAAACGAATCTGTGATTTTTCGCCGAAAAGCTCACGGGCAAAGTATAACAGTGTTTGTTTCAGGTCGGCAAACGAAACGTTTTCGTCAACATACAAACCTTCGATCTGGTGGAAAATACAGTGCGAACGGGCTGAGATGGCTTCGTTGCGGAATACGCGTCCGGGGAAAATGGCACGGATAGGCGGCTGAGTCTTTTCCATCACACGGATTTGAACGCTCGAAGTGTGCGTGCGAAGCAGTACATCCGGATCTTTTTCAATGAAGAAGGTGTCCTGCATATCACGGGCCGGGTGTTCCGGCGGGAAGTTCAGGGCCGAAAAAACATGCCAGTCATCTTCAATTTCGGGGCCTTCGGCGATTGAGAAGCCCAGACGGGTAAAAATCTCGACGATTTCGTTTTTTACAACCGAAAGCGGATGGCGGCTACCGAGTTTTATGGGTTCACCGGGCATAGTCAGGTCGAGGCCTGATTGTCCCTGATCGGCCGATTCGAAATTATCTTTCAGCTCGTTTATTTTATTTACAGCAAAGTCTTTCAGTTCATTAATGGCCTGCCCAACTTCCTTTTTCAGCTCAGCCGGAACATCTTTAAATTCGGTAAAAAGCTGTCCTACCAAGCCTTTCTTGCTGATATATTTGATGCGCAATTCTTCAACATCTTCTTTGGCCGAAACCGAAATTTGCTCCAGTTCGGCTTTTAATGCTTTTATTCTTTCTAACATTTCGTTCATGTTAATAAATTGATCGGCAAAGATAATGATTCAATAATTAATGTATGCCAAATCCGAAGGAATACTGTTTGCTGAATTAACCTTGGCATCAGATTAAATCTTCGCAGCTTATTGAAGCTTTATCGTAAATTTAATATCCTGTACCGGGCGGTCGAACCGGTCAGTCTGTTGTTTGGCGATATTGTCAACTACGTCCATTCCTTCAATCACTTCACCAAAAATTGTGTATTTGTTGTCCAGCGAAGGATATCCTCCAATCGTTGTGTAGGCTTGCCGTTGTTCTTCGGTGAATGTGAGTGGAGGTAATTTGGCTGCTTCGGCAATCACTTCTTCCTTTAATGTATTGTATTTCGCCAAAACTTCATCCTGCTTTCCTTCGGCCCCCAACTTGTTTAGTTCAGGTTCGGCAGCTTTTATTTTTTCCTGGAGCATGCTCATTTTTCGGGCATCTTCCATTCTCATCTGCATGGTGTCAAGTTCGCCTGTCCTGAATTTTCTGCCCTGCATAATATAGAATTGAGAAGCTGATGAACGTTTCTCCGGATTAATATCGTCACCCTGACGGGCAGCTGCGAGAACCCCGCGTCGGTGAAAAAACTTCGGATTAATTTCGGCAGGAATGGTGTAGCCCAAATCTCCGCTGCCAAGTTGCACACCTGGAGCTGCATTTCGCGATTGGGGGTCTCCACCCTGAATCATAAATCCGTTAATCACACGGTGAAACAGCAGGTCGGTATAAACTCCATCTTTAATTAATTTTATAAAGTTATCGCGGTGCTGTGGAGTTTCGTTATACAGCTTAAGTTTGATTGTTCCGTAATCGGTTTCAATCACGACTTTGGTTTCTTTGTCAGCTCCGGATGTTCCACAAGACATGTTTACCAGCAACCCGGCAAAAACCAGTAACAGGGTTAATTTTCTCATTTGTTTATCGTTTATCTGAAATGTTTACGAAAGCAAATATAATTAATCAGGAAGATTGTATTTAGCCATTTTCCGATGAGGTATAAAATTCGCGTTTTTATTGTATTTTGGTTAGAAATTACCTGAATAGAATTGGAGGTATAATGGAAAAGCTTACCATTGATGAATATTCGTTTTTAGAAAAGTTGACCCTTTCGCATACCGAGCTTATCTTTAATGCAATCGATCAGAACAGAACGTTCTTGCGAAAATGGCTTCCGTTTGTCGATTTCACCCGTAAGCTTGCCGATACCGAGCGTTTTGTGCGGTCGGTTATTGAAAAAGTTGTTTCGAATCGCGATGAGGTATATGTTATATGGTATAATCATGAGTTTGCCGGATTGATAGGCTTTAAAGATATTGACCATATAAACGACAAAATAGAGATTGGTTATTGGCTTATTGAAAAAATGACCGGGAAGGGAATTGCCACGGCAGCCGCCCGAAAAATGGTAAATCTTGCATTTCGGAATATGGATATGAACCGGGTAGTGATTCGTTGTGGCGTTGGGAATGAACGAAGTTCGGCAATTCCACGCCGGCTTGGGTTCTCGTTTGAGGGAATTGAACGAAACGGCGAGAGGCACAATCATATTTATATTGACTTGGAAGTGTACAGTTTGCTAAAATCAGAATGGGCTCAAACCTTATTTTAATCGTCTGACGGGCAAACGTTAAATTATTGCAACTTGTTTTTTGAGCTGAATAGTATTTGATCACACAAGTATTATTGTTCTGATTTTCAGGATTATATTTATTTCGAATAGTTTTATTTTGAAAAGAAAGAAGAACAATTGTCATATTTGACTTAAACAATCAATTGTTCGAATGTTTTATTTCTTACTTTTGTGCGGTTAAACTCAAACCGTTTCACAGCCAAACGGTTTGAAATAAAGCGGAAAACTATGGAAAGCAAAACAAATCAACGGACCTTGTATAAGGTCCTTCGAAAAACAGGGGTACGCCGTGATCGTATAAAATTAGAAGCTTCATTTAACGACGATTTAAATTTTGACCAGGTTGACTGGGCGCTTTTTTTGTTCTATCTTGAAGGTTTATTTAAGATACAACTTGAAGACCAGGACATCACAAAGCTATCATTGGTAAACGATACGCTGGAGATTGTGAACAAAAGGTCAAAAATCAGTTATTCGTAATCGGATTTAAAATCGACATTGGAGAGGTATTCGGGAATCCCGGATACCTCTTTTATATTTGAAAGAACCGATTTGGAGCTGATAAATAAACTGTCATTTTTTTATCTACGGAATTTTTTGAGTAATCATTCATATGCCTATACATACCATTCGCAACGAATATCGGTCGTTTCACAAGATTCACCTGTTAAAATGATAAAAATGATTTTTTTGAGTATATTTTTGAATTCAAATTCTATAACAATCAATTTGGGATATACCCATTTCAAGTGCAAATTCACCCCAGCTGCACGAGTGAAAAGTCAATCATTATTTGGTTGACTTTTTTATTTTCATATTCCATAATCTTCTGCATGATTAAAACTTTTAATTTACTTTTGTCGAAAATTGATGACATGCTAAAGTTTAAACGAATTTTACTCAAGCTAAGCGGAGAATCCCTGATGGGAGAACAACAATACGGAATTGACCGTCAAAGATTGGCTGATTATGCTGAACAGATCAAAGAGATTGCAGATTTGGGTGTTCAAATCGGTATTGTTATCGGCGGTGGAAATATATTTCGCGGACTGAACGGTGCAACCAAAGGATTTGATCGTGTAAAGGGAGATCAGATGGGAATGCTGGCTACAGTAATAAATAGCTTAGCACTTAATTCTGCCCTTCAAAGTGTAGGATGCAAATCGAGAGTTTTGACAGCAATCAGGATGGAGCCTATTGGTGAGTTTTATTCGAAAGACCGTGCTATCGAAGTTTTGGAGAATGGTGAAGTTGCCATTTTTTCAGCCGGAACCGGAAATCCATATTTTACGACAGACACCGGTTCATCGCTCAGGGGAATAGAAATTGAAGCTGATGTTATGCTTAAAGGAACCAGAGTCGATGGTATTTACACAGCCGATCCGGAAAAAGATCCAACGGCTACCCGTTTTGAAAAGATTTCGTTCGATGAGGTCTATCAACGCGATTTAAAAGTGATGGATCTTACCGCTACAGCCATGTGTAAAGAAAATAATTTGCCAATTATTGTTTTCAATATGGATATAAAGGGAAATTTGAAAAAAGTATTGGAAGGTCAAAGTATTGGAACATATGTATTTAGATAATTAAAAATAAATTTTTTATTTTAGGGTAAAATATAGATTTTAAAGTAATTTTATTTTTTCTATATTTGTTGCCAGCACTTTTAATAAACGAGAAGAGTTAGTTCATATGCAGGAAGAGGTTCAAATGATTTTGGATATTTGCAGGGAAAGAATGGAACACGCGATTACCCATCTTGACAAAGAATTGGTTCATATTCGCGCAGGAAAAGCTTCCCCTCGAATGCTGGACTCAGTTATGGTTGAATATTACGGAAGCATGGTTCCGATTGCTCAAGTATCAAATATAAATACACCTGATGCACGGACGATTGCCATTCAGCCTTGGGAAAAATCGATGATTAAACCAATTGAAAAAGCAATTATCAATTCAAATCTTGGATTTAATCCTGATAACAATGGTGAAATAATTCGGATTAACGTTCCGGCACCAACCGAACAACGCCGTAAGGAAATGGTTAAAACGGTGAATAAGGAGGGTGAAGTTGCAAAAGTTAGTTTGAGAAGTGCCCGGAAAGATGCCAATGACAATTTGAAAAAGTTGTTAAAAGATGGCCTTTCGGAAGATGTTGAAAAAGATGCTGAAGAAGAAGTTCAGGAGATGATCAACGACTTCAGTAAAAAAGTTGACAAAATGCTCGACGATAAAAACGTTGAGATCTTAACGATATAATTGTTTCTAGTTTTCTGTTTTCTGAACATTGTTTAATTGTTTTCATGGCTTTGAGGCGGCTTGTTGAAGCTGCCTCAATTTTTTTATATACCCCATATGTTTCAGGAAATTAAATCAATCAGAGGGTTTCTCTCAGAAGTGATACTTTACACATAAACTCATTCAAGCGGTCAACTGAAATTGAGTTTTTCCAGAAGCCATCGAACTTAAACCACGAGCCGACGATAAATGCATCAGCAAAGTTCCAGTAATTCTCAATGTTCGTTGTAGTTATACCCGACCCAATGATTATCGGAAGATTTGTGTTTTGATAAGCTGTTTTAACATCATCAATCAAAGCTTCCTTTCCGGTTGAACTTCCGGTAATGATAATGCCGTCGCTGCAGAAATAGGTTGCTGTTTCCACATGGTCCTTAATATTTATGTCAGCTGTGATTGCGTGCGACGAATGTTTCTTCTGCACATCAGTGAAAATCAAAATGTCTTCAGCTCCAATCGTCTTCCTGAATCTGAGCAATTCTCCGGCACAACTTTCCATATAGCCTTCGTCGGCTACGTGAGCAAATGTGAAACCTTCGGCTCTGATGAAATTTAATCCGGCAGCCTGAGCTACTGCCAGAGCTTCTTTGTTTGCACCTGCCAATATTTGTATGCCAACCGGAAGGTGAATTTGTTTTCGGATCTCTAGTGATACTGCAGTCATGCAGGCAACTATTTCCGGACCAACATTTTTATTCAGATAGGGGACATCATGCATGTTTTCAATTAGTATTGCATCAACCCCGGCATTTTGTAGTTTTAAGGCTTCTTCAATAGCCTTTTCAATAATTGTTTTTACTGAAGATGAATGCATAGGAGTACCCGGAAGCGCATCGACATGCACCATTCCAATGATCCATTTTTTGCTTTTTATTTGTTGTAATGTGGCCTGTTTCATATTTTAAAATTACAGCTTTTATACCAAAGTCGAAGATTGACTTTTAGAGTTTTAATTTCGAAATATTGATCCTTGTTCAATTCATTTTTAGTTGATATTTTCAAAAAGAAATTATGAATGTAAACATTTCGATTATCGTTTGTAATTGATGTTCAGTTTTAAGAATCGCTTCTTTATAGTAGAAGTGTAAGTCTTTGTTTATGAAAAAGATAGTTGTTTTTATAATTGGATTTGTAATTTTCCTGTCAGCCACTGCTCAAAATGAAAAGATCAACACTTTATCAGAAAAAGAGAAAAAAGAGGGATGGCGCCTACTATTCAATGGAAAGAATCTGGACGGATGGAGAACTTTTCAGGGGAGGGAAATCACCGGATGGAAAGTAATAGATGGAGTTTTAAATAACTCGGGAGTTGGAAGTGATCATGGCGGAGATATAATTACCCGTGAGAAATTCCAGAATTTTGAACTGGAACTCGATTGGAAGATCGCTCCGCAAAGTAACAGCGGAATCTTTTACCACGTAAATGAAAAAATAGGAACAGCAATTTATGAATCAGGCCCTGAATACCAGCTGATTGATGATAATGGTTGGCCTGATAAGCTTCGTGACGACCAGTATTCGGGAGCAAATTATGGGATGCATGCTCCTAAAAATGCGATTGTAAAAGATGTGAATGACTGGAACCAGGCGCGTATTGTTGTTAATGGTGCTCATGTTCAGCATTATTTGAACGGAGTAAAAGTTGTTGATTATTATTTGTGGGATGATGATTGGATGCAACTGAAAGAAAAGGGAAAGTGGAAGGATTATCCCTATTACGGGATGGCGTTAAAGGGACCGATTGGTCTTCAGGATCACGGAGGTTTGGCCCAGTTTAGAAATATTAAAATAAAAGTAATAAAATAGCCATGATTGGAATGGTAGACTATCATATGCACTCAGTCCTGTCAGACGGGAAAAACTCGTACGAGGAGATGGTTCTTATGGCAATATCAAAGGGCTTGGATGAAATTGGGTTTAGCGACCATGTTTGTCTGAAGCCTGTAGACTGGGCAATCCGAATGGAAGATATTCCGGTAATGACGGGGCAAATACATGATCTTCAGGAGAAATACAAAGATCAGATCCAGATCAGATATGGAATTGAAGTTGATTATTTCCCTGGTTATGAAGATGAACTGCGAGATATAATTGAAAGTATTCCGGTTGATTATGTTATTGGTTCTGTTCATTTTATCGATGACTGGAATTTTGATACAGATCAGTCATTGTACGGCAAATGGTCGAACGATAAGCTCTATGAAATGTATTTTGGGTTGGTGCAGCAAGCTGCTCAATCTGGTTTGTTTGATACAATTGGACACATCGACATCATAAAAAAATTCAGAGTTTACCCCGAAACCAATCAGGATAAGCTTTTTGAAGACACCATCAAAATAATAAAGGCACACAACATGGTAGTTGAGTTAAATACCGGAGGAATGGATCGCCCATGCGCTGAATTTACTCCGAGTGTTAAATTACTTGAGATGTGTTTCAATCACCATGTACCGGTAACATTGGCTTCTGATGCTCATCGGGCTGAACAAATTGCCCGCCACTACGAAAATGCAATAGCCATGCTTACGCATATCGGATACACCGAAATTGTTGGCTTCAACAAGCGCATCCGGCGAATTATCCGCTTGTAACTGATGTTAATTATTTTCTAGTATCCGGAAAATTTCGTCGAGACGTGGAGTCAGAATAATTTCAGTTCTCCTGTTTTTCTGCCGGGCTTCTGGGGTATTTGCCTCATCAATCGGGAAAAATTCTCCCCGTCCTGCCGAAGTGATTCTTTTAGGTTCAACTGCCTTATTTTTCATGAGAATTCGGGTAACAGCCGTGGCTCTCATAACACTTAAATCCCAGTTGTCTTTAACTGGCCCTGTTCCGCGCATCGGAACATTGTCGGTATGGCCTTCAACCAACACGTTGATATCCGGATTTTGGGCAAGCACCTCAGCCAGATTTGAAAGAGCCTGCTGTCCTTTAGGATCAACGTCCCACTGACCGGTTTTAAACAGGAGTTGTTCGTCAAGCGAAACATATACTTTCCCGTTTTTTTCCTGAATCGTTAATCCTTTATTGTTGAATCCAAGCAAGGCGTCCATAACCTTTTGCCTGAGTTGTTTTACGGCTTCATCCTTTTGTTTCAATGCTTCTTCAAGCTCCTGCATACGGCGACTCCGTTGTTCTAATTCAGTCTGGGCAGTTTTTAGGATATCTTCTCGTTTTTGCAGATCTCCTTGAGCTTCCTGAAGTTTTCCCATTAAGCGGGAAATTTCTTCAGAGCTTCCGGCCTTTAAACTGTTGAGCTGATTTTCAAGGTCGGAATTAAATTGTTTTAGTCTCAGGTTGGCCGAATTCGAGTCATCAAGTTTTTGGGTTGTTTCTTTTAGTTTTGACGATAGTTCTTCAATATCTTTGGTTTGCTTGTCGATTTTACTTTGGAGCTCAAGCGTTTTGGCATTCAATGCCTGATTCTGCTCTTTCAAGGTCTGAACGGTCTTCTCACTGTTCTGGTAATTCCCGTTCAACTGGTTATATTTTTTTGAGGAAACGCAGGATACCAAAAATAAAAGAGTTAAGGCAAATAATAATTTGTTCATGGCTTGTGTTTTTAGTCAGGTAAATATAGAACTTTGCAAAGTCATTGACAAGCAATGGGCTCTAAACCGGGAAACAGTTATCTTGCAGGTCTAATTTTCAAATAGCTAATAACTTTTTCCGGAGAATTAAGAGTTGTATATTTGGATTCAAAATTGGAAGTTGATGGTTGATAATACGGGAAGTTTGTTGGATCAGATTACTGATCCGTCGGAATTAAGGAAGTTGAAGGTCGAAGAATTACCGAAAGTTTGTCAGGAGTTGAGGGACTTTATTATTGATGTGGTTTCATCCAATCCAGGGCACTTTGGGGCAAGTCTTGGTGTTGTTGAACTGACGGTAGCCTTACATTATATATATAATACACCCTACGATCTGCTTGTTTGGGATGTTGGGCACCAGGCATACGGGCATAAAATCCTCACCGGGAGGAAAGATGTTTTTCATACTAACCGCAAATACAATGGAATAAGCGGTTTTCCGAAACCTTCGGAAAGCATTTACGACACTTTCGGTGTTGGCCACTCGAGTACTTCCATTTCGGCCGCACTGGGGATGGCCGTTGCCGCCAGGCTCAAAGAGGAAAACGATCGTAAGATTGTTGCGGTAATTGGCGATGGGGCAATTACCGGCGGAATGGCATTTGAAGGCCTTAATAATGCTGCCGTTAATAAGTCTGATGTGCTTGTTATCCTGAATGATAACAATATGGCGATTGATCCTAACGTTGGCGGATTAAGTAATTATTTGCTTAATATCACTAAATCACAGACATATAACAGAATCAAAAAGGACATTTGGGATGGCCTCGGCAAACTGAACGGATTTGGGCCGAAGGCTCGCCGCGTGGTTCAGAAAACCGAGAATGCCATTAAAAGCATGTTGCTGAAACAGTCGAATTTATTCGAAGGGCTTGGCTTTCGCTATTTTGGTCCGGTAGACGGACACAACGTTGTTTATTTGGCCGAGGTTCTGGAAAGTTTAAGGAATATTCCCGGCCCTAAACTGCTGCACGTTGTAACCAAAAAGGGGAAAGGATTTAAGCAGGCCGAAATTAATCAAACCGAATATCACGCACCCGGAAAATTTGATAAGGTAACCGGTGAATTGCTTGATTGCGAATGCAAAGTGAATAAGCCTCCGAAATTTCAGAATGTTTTTGGCCATACTATTATAGAACTTGCAGAAATGAACGAACGCATTGTTGCTATCACACCGGCAATGCCCACAGGTTGTTCGCTCAATATGATGATGGAGAAAATGCCTCACCGAACCTTCGATGTGGGAATCGCCGAGCAACATGCCGTTACTTTTTCGGCCGGATTGGCTATCCAGGGAATGCTTCCGTTCTGTAATATTTATTCTACCTTTATGCAAAGGGCATATGATCAGGTGATTCATGACGTGGCCATACAGAATCTGCAGGTAGTTTTTTGTCTTGACCGGGGTGGACTTGTTGGTGCTGATGGCGCTACGCACCACGGTGTTTTCGATTTAGCCTATATGCGTTCCATTCCGAACATGATTGTGTCGGCACCAATGGATGAGCCGGAATTACGCAACCTGATGTTTACTGCTCAAAATGAGAATCATGGTCCTTTCTCGATTAGGTATCCGCGGGGCTGTGGTTGCATTGTCGACTGGAAACAACCCATGGTGGCAATTCCGATTGGTCAAAGCCGCCAGCTAAGCGAAGGAACTGATGTCGCCATTCTGACTATTGGAACAGTTGGCATTCAGGCCAGTCGCGCTGTCAAAATGCTTCAGAAAGACGGAATTTCAGCGTCGCATTACGATATGCGTTTTGTTAAGCCGCTCGACGAAAGTGCTTTGCATGATATCTTTAAAAAGTATAGCTGTATAGTAACTGTTGAAGATGGTGTTTTGCAAGGTGGTTTTGGCAGTGCTGTTCTCGAATTTATGGTCGATCATCAATATAATGCTCAATTGAAACGGATTGGAATTCCTGACAAATTTGTTGATCAGGGAACAACTGAGGAATTGTATCGCGATTATGGGCTTGATCAGCAGGGAATATATAAAACGATAAAGGCATTTATCCGTAAAGATTAGGGTTTCAGCATACTTTTTGAAATATAGTTGCGTTTATCCGTCATGAACCTTAAACTCTCTGACCTTGGACTTTTACTTTAGAAAACGTCGCTGGAAAATATTGCTACTCTTACTCGCGGTTGTTATAGGAACCGGGGCTTTCTTTTACACAAACTGGCTGGTTAAAAATATGGCCAAAGAAGAGCGTAAAAGTGTTGAGCTTTGGGCGGAAGCAACTCAGAAACTAGCTAGTGCCGACATTAACTCAAATCAGGACATCACATTCCTTAACGATATAATTATTCGCAATACCACTATCCCGATAATTATCACTGACAGCATTGGACAAATAGGAGATTCGCGAAACATAAAGTTTAACGACAGAAATAAGGACAAAGTTTTGACTCGGGAATTTCGCCGGATGAAGGAGGAGAATGAGCCAATTGTGATTTCGATTTCTGAAACAGAGAAACAATACCTTTATTATCGCGACTCTGTTTTACTCCAAAATCTGAAGTATTACCCATTGGTCCAGTTTGGGGTTATCTTCTTATTTATCGTAGTTGCTTATTTGGCATTTAGTTCGTCGCGCAATGCCGAACAAAATCAGGTTTGGGTTGGGATGTCAAAGGAAACAGCACACCAGCTTGGGACTCCTATCTCGTCGCTTATGGCTTGGGTCGAACTCTTGAAGATGCAGAATATCGACGGGAATCTGATTCAGGAATTTGAGAAAGATACCCAACGTTTACAAAAGATAACCGAACGATTCTCAAAAATAGGGTCCATCCCCGAACTTTTACCAACTGATGTAGCCGAAACAATTCGATCGACTGTTGAGTATCTGAAAACACGTTCGTCAGGAAAGGTCAGGTTTATTCTCGATTTTGATCAGGAAAGAAATTATTTTGTGCCTTTAAATGCATCGCTGTTCAGTTGGGTTATCGAAAATTTATGTAAAAATGCCATCGATGCCATGAATAATGCCGGAATAATTCAAATATCTATCATTGAAAAACCGGATCAGTATTTTATAGAAGTTGCCGATACGGGCAAAGGTATATCAAAAGCCTATTTCAAAACGGTTTTTCAACCGGGGTTTACCACCAAGAAAAGAGGATGGGGGCTAGGGCTGTCGCTGGCTAAAAGGATCGTCGAAAACTATCATAAGGGTAAAATATATCTAAAACAATCTGAAATCAATAAAGGGTCGACATTCCGAATTGTACTAAATAAGTTATAACTTATCAACAGTTTGCTTAAAATTAATTTGTTGATATATAGTTAGTTTTGATCTTAATGGCATTTTTGACCGAATCGATGTTAAAAAAATGGATATATTTTCGGCGTTTGTATATTTTTTATACTTTTGCAAAACTTTTTTCAGGCAATGAGCAGTCAATCATTCTATAACATTGCATTCAAAGGGCTTTCACAAGGGGAGCATATTTTTGAATACGAAGTAGATGGCAAATTCTTCGCTGAATTTGGCGGTGGTGTTGTCGATGAAGGTAATGTAAACGTTCGTGTTACACTTGAAAAACAGAGCGCTCTGATGATCTTGTGGTTTGATCTGGAGGGAACTGTTAACGTGCAATGTGACCGTTGTCTTGAGATGTATGATCAGCCAATCAAAGGTTCTGAACGGATTTTTGTAAAGTTCGGTGATAAAGAATATGTTGATGGTGACGACGTAATTTGGGTGAGTAACAATGATTACCAATTGAATGTTGCTCAGCTGATTTATGAGTTTATTTCTCTGGCGATTCCAATCAAGCGAATCCATCCGGATGATGAAAACGGAAATTCGACTTGTGACAAGGAGATGCTTGAGAAGCTTGAAAAGTACATTGTTAAGGAAGACGAAGCTAAAAGCTCCGTCTGGAACGATTTGAAAAAATTATTAGATAACGAATAAAGATAAGTTAAGATGGCACATCCAAAACACCGGGTATCAAAAACCCGCAGAGACAAAAGAAGAACGCATTATAAAGCAACTCCAGCTACATTAGCTTCATGCTCAAATTGCGGAACGACTGTTAAATACCATACTGTATGTCCAGAGTGCGGATATTACAGAGGTAAATTAGCAATCGAAAAAGACGTTACTGTTTAATAAACACATTACTACGATCAGAAGAATTCAATTCTTCTGATCTTTTTATTTCTTTCCGGTTGTAATATTCGAACAATTCAATTGATTGTTTTAAAAGAAGTTAGGTGATTTTTTTGCCTGATTTTTTTTTGCTGTTCGGTTTTTTCATTCTAACTTGCGCCGCTATTAAATTTCCCGGAATTTATAGTTTGATTGGAATCTTGGAGATGTCCGTCCGGGATTGTTTTATTTTTTTGTTTTAAAGAATTTACTATGAATAAAATTCGTGCTGCAATTACTGGCATCGGAGGTTTCTTACCTGATTATCGTTTAACCAATGACGAACTAAGTACTTGGGTAGAAACTTCGGACGAGTGGATAATGCAGCGTATCGGCATTAAAGAACGCCGAATCTTAAAAGAGGAAGGGAAAGCAACCTCAGATATGGGAGTTGCAGCGATAAAGCAATTATTGGAGAAGACTGGTACCAAGCCTGAAGAAATTGAACTCTTGATTTGTGCAACAATCACCCCCGACAATCCGCTTCCTGCGGCGGCTAATATGATCAATTATAAAGCTGGTCTGGTTAATGCGTGGGGTTTCGATCTAAATGCTGCATGTTCTGGTTTTGTTTATGCCTTAACCACGGGTTCAAAATTTATTGAAAGTGGACAATATAAAAAGGTGATTGTTTTGGGTGCCGATATGATGTCGTCGATTACCAATTATAAAGACCGTACAACTTGTCCGTTATTTGGAGATGGAGCCGCAGCTGTTCTACTGGAACCTACAACCGAAGATGTCGGAATTATTGATCATATCAATAGGGTTGATGGTTCGGGAAGTCAATTCCTGCAGATAAAAAGCGGTGGATCACTTCGTCCGGCTTCAAACGAAACGATTTACAACGACGAACATTTCGTATATCAGGAAGGTCAGACTGTATTTAAATATGCTGTTTCGAATATGGCCGATGTAGCCGTTGAAATGATGGAAAAGCATAACCTTACAGAAAATGATCTGGCATGGTTTGTTCCCCATCAGGCTAACATGAGGATAATTGACGCTGTTGGACGTCGTATGGGAATTGACAAGGAGAGAGTGATGGTCAATATCCAGAAATATGGAAATACAACGGCTGCTACTATTCCTCTTTGTTTATACGATTACGAAAGTCAGCTTCGAAAGGGCGACAATATTATACTTGCAGCATTCGGAGCTGGTTTTACCTGGGGGAGCGTTTATATTAAATGGGCTTACGATCCCAAATAAATACGATATAGTCATCACAATTAAATAAGCTGATCATGGGAAAATTGGTTGTAAGAAGTCACGAGGAATTTGAAAAACTTGTTGGTACGCAACTGGGTGTTTCTGAATATTTGACTGTTACACAAGAGCAAATAAATAAATTTGCCGATGCAACTCTTGATCACCAATGGATTCACGTGGATGAAGAGCGGGTTAAAACAGAAAGTGCCTTTGGCAGTACCATTGCGCACGGTTACCTAACTTTATCGCTTCTGCCATACATGTGGGATCAGATTATTCAGGTTGAAAATATCAAGATGTTGGTAAATTATGGAATCGATAATTTCAGGTTTAATCAGCCGGTTCTTGTTAACAGCCGCATCCGTACTAAGGTGATACTTAAATCGGTAGCCAACCTGAGAGGAATTACGAAAATTCAACTCGATATCTGTATGGAAATTGAAGGAAACCGGAAACCTGCTTTCGAAGGAGTGATGACTTTCCTTTATCATTTCAATTAAAGCAAGGATAAGCATACATAAAATATTGAACGTGTTTCTGTAAAGAAGCACGTTTTTTATTTGTATAAAACTGTTTTTTTACTTTACCGGTTAGTGTTCTAGTTTCAGCTTTTGTATATTTGGAATCCATTCAAAAAACCAAAGACAATGGCTAAAGACAATAACGAAATAAATTTGCAGGTTATTAACCTGATTGCCAAGGGAACCCGTATTACGGGCGACATTAACTCTGATGGTGATCTTCGGGTGGATGGTGAAATCTCAGGAAACCTTGAATCAAGAGGGCGATTGGTAATTGGCGCTTCAGGAAAGATTGTTGGAGATATCAGTTGCAAAAGTTGTGAAATAGCAGGAGCCCATCAGGGAAAGATTTTTGTTGCAGAGTTGCTTTCGTTGAAGGCTTCGTCGAATGTTACCGGAGATATAACTACCGGAAAGTTATCGATTGAACCAGGAGCCTATTTTAAGGGAACTTGTACCATGAGCGACGAAAATCCGCTGTAATGGATCCCAACATACAGAAATCCAAGAAGAAGTTTGATGATTTTATCCGGTATTCGAATCTGGCTTTTGAAATGATAGCCATCATGGCTGTTGGAACAGGTGCCGGGTGGGCTATCGATCATTGGCTCGCATTAAAATTTCCGATCTTTACATTAGTGCTTATGGTTCTTTCGGTTATTGGTGCAATTTATCATGTTGTGAGGAAGTTTTTGTAACCGCAGAGAACGAGAATTATATTTTATATTGGCCTGAAATGAAACGATTCTTTATACAATCAACATCACTTACCATTGTTGTTCTCATTTTGGGAGCAACCGTGTATTCAACCCTTCTTAAGTCATTTTACAACGTAATTTTACCAATATTGTTAATCTTTTTTTACGTTGCAACAAACCTTGTGCACGCTTTGCTGTTAAAGATTGCCGTGAAATCAGGAACTAAGTTTACCTCGCAGTATATGGCCATAAGTTTTATAAAGATGTTTTTTTATCTGGCTTTAGCTGTTGTTTATGCGCTTTTAAACAGAGAATACGCGAAGATATTTTTAGTGAATTTTTTAGTGTTATACGCCATTTATACTACATTTGAAGTAATGCAGTTTTCGAAATTTGTAAGGCAAAAAAATACCTGATTACTCTTTTTAAGTAAGATTGGTTTTAATCGCATAAAAAATTAAATTTGTTGACCTCTGAATTCAACGAGAAGAAAAATGTTAAAAATTATACGACCTTTATTCATTATCATTCTGGCTCTTTTTACCGCAGGCTTTGCCCTTGGTGAGGAACCGGAAAAGACTGCCGAGGCTTCGCATTCAGAAGAATTTAATGCCGGAAAATTTGTGATTGAGCACGTTTCTGATGCTTTTGAATGGCATATTGCAACTTTTGGAGAAACACACCTCAGCGTGCCTCTGCCAATTATTTTATACTCGTCGGATAAAGGATGGAATGTTTTTATGTCGTCGCGGTTTCATCACGGACACGAAACATACAACGGATTTAGAATTGAATCAGAAGGGAAGAACGAAGGAAAAATAGTTGAAGTTAACGAACAGGGCGAAGTAACTGGGTTGCCCATCGATTTGTCGATTACCAAAACAGTTGCCGGAATCTTCGTAAGTGTAATTGTTCTTTTGTTAGTATTCCTGAATGTGGCTAAATCGGCAAAAAAGCGGGTCAACAAAGCACCTACCGGTATGCAGAACTTACTCGAACCAGTTATTCTTTTTGTACGCGACGATGTGGCTAAACCAGCCATTGGCGAGAAACGGTACGAAAAATTTATGCCATTCCTGCTTACCTTGTTTTTCTTTATCCTGATCAACAATCTTTTAGGTCTGGTTCCGATCTTCCCATTTGGGGCAAACGTTACCGGCAATATTGCGGTGACAATGGTTTTGGCATTGTTTACCTTCTTCATTACCACTTTCAACACGAATAAACATTACTGGAAAGAAATATATAATCCTGAAGTTCCCTGGTGGTTGAAGTTTCCGATACCACTGATGCCAATTGTTGAGCTAACCGGAGTCATTACAAAACCATTTGTATTGATGGTCCGTCTCTTTGCAAACATGTTGGCCGGGCACTTAATCGTTACCGTATTTGTGAGCCTGATATTCATCTTTGCCAAATTAATGGGAACAGAAGCTGGTTTCGGCGTTTCGGTTGTATCTGTTTTGTTCTCGGTATTTATGGTATTGCTCGATGTATTGGTTTCGTTCATCCAGGCTTATGTGTTTACATTATTGTCGGCCCTGTATTTTGGGATGGCAGCACCAGAGCATCATCATTAGTTCTTATATATAAAAAACAAGTATTATGACTGCATTATTCATCGTTTTAGCAGAATTGGCTCTCGGATCAATGGGAGCTGCATTAGGTGCAGGTTTGGCAGCGATTGGAGCAGGTATCGGCATCGGTAAGATTGGTGCCAGCGCCATGGAAGCAATTGCCCGTCAGCCAGAAGCAGTTGGCGATATCCGTTCGAACATGATTGTTTCGGCAGCGTTGATCGAAGGTGTTGCTTTCTTTGCTGTGATCATCTGTGCATTGGTAATTTTTATTTAAGAAATTTTTGTTTGCGAACCCACTCCCGGGATTGCCGGGAGTCAAGGTTTGCTGTTAACCAACAATCACAACCACTATGGGATTTGTAACTCCTGATTACGGTACAATATTTTGGATGCTCGTCATTTTTGGGATTGTTTTATTCATCCTGAAAAAATTTGCATGGGTGCCAATCCTGAAAGCATTGAAAGATCGGGAACGTTCGATCTCTGATGCATTGAATTCAGCCGAAAAAGCCAGAAAAGAAGTTGCCGGGTTAAAGGCAGCCAACGATCAGATTTTAACTGAGGCCAGAAGAGAAAAAGATATCATTCTGAAAGAAGCCCGCGATATTAAAGACAAGATTATTGCCGATGCCAAAATCCAGGCAAATGCCGAAGCTCAAAAGAGCATCGAGTATGCCAAGCAACAAATCGATGCCGAGAAAACCGCGGCCATCAACGATATCAAAAAGCAGGTTGCTGAATTATCAGTAAATATTGCTGAAAAGGTTATCAAGAAGCAACTCGAGAGTTCCACGGATCAGGAAGCACTGATTCAGGATATGTTGAAAGACCTGAAGCTGAAATAATCGTATGGATCAGAGTAAAATAAACGTTCGGTACGCCAAGGCATTTTTTACACTTGCCAAAGAAAAGGGATTAACCCTCGAATTACGCAAGGATGCGGGATTAATTTCTTCTGTTTGCGAGTCAAGCAGCGATTTTAAGCTTTTGCTCGAAAGTCCTGTAATAAAGACTTCTCAGAAATCAGAAGCTATCAGGCGTATATTCGAAGGGAAGATCCATGCACTTTCGATCAACTTTTTGCTTCTTATCGCAGAAAACAAGCGTGAAAATTATATTCCCGGAATCTTTAGGTATCTCGAGGATTTATACCGTCGCGAAGAAGGAATTAAATCAGCTGTTTTAACCAGTGCGCAACCATTGAATGAGTTGCTGGTAGCTCAAATCAAGGAAATCCTTGAGAAAGAATTTAAATCGAAAGTTGAATTAAGCCAAAAGGTTGATCAAAAACTGATTGGTGGTTTTGTGTTACGGGTTGAGGACAAACAATACGATGCAAGCCTTTCAACTCAACTGAAAAAGATCAGAGAACAATTGCTTCATACAGAATTGAAATAGTATAACGAAAGAATAAAAACAAGAATAAGATGGCAAATATAAAACCTGCTGAAGTTTCAGAAATTCTCAGGCAACAACTGGAAGGCTTTAAAAGTCAGGCCGAACTGGAAGAAGTTGGCACTGTACTTCAGGTTGGAGACGGAATTGCACGTATTTACGGTCTTTCGAATGTTGAATCAAACGAAATGATCGAATTCGACTCTGGCGTCAAAGGAATCGTATTGAACCTTGAAGAAGACAATGTCGGTGCTGTAATTCTTGGTCTGACTAAGGAAATTAAAGAAGGTGACACTGTTAAAAGGCTACGTCGTACAGCTTCAATCGAAGTGGGCGAGGGATTACTTGGCCGGGTGATCAATACACTTGGCGAACCAATTGATGGTAAAGGAGTAATCACCGGCGAAAAATTCGTTTTACCGCTCGAACGTAAAGCTCCCGGTGTAATTTTCAGGCAACCGGTTTCGCAGCCGCTTCAAACAGGGTTAAAAGCCATCGACGCCATGATCCCGATTGGTCGTGGCCAGCGCGAGTTGATCATCGGTGACCGTCAGACAGGTAAAACCGCTGTTGCCATTGATACCATCATTAACCAGCGCGAAAATTTTGAAAAAGGGAAACCAGTATATTGTATTTATGTTGCCATCGGGCAGAAAGGTTCTACCGTAGCCAACCTGGCCCATGTGCTCGAAAGATATGGTGCAATGGCCTATACGGTAATTGTGTCGGCTACAGCATCCGATCCGGCTGCACTGCAGTATTATGCTCCTTATGCCGGGGCTGCCATTGGCGAATATTTCCGCGATACCGGTCGTGATGCCCTGATTATTTACGACGACCTTTCGAAACAAGCCGTATCGTACCGCGAAGTTTCGCTGTTGTTGCGTCGTCCTCCGGGCCGCGAAGCTTATCCGGGTGACGTATTCTACCTGCACTCTCGTTTGCTCGAGCGTGCTGCCAAAATCATCCAGTCGGATGAGATGGCTGCCAAAATGAATGATTTACCCGAATGCCTGAAAGATAAAGTAAAGGGTGGTGGCTCACTGACCGCATTGCCAATCATCGAAACACAGGCAGGCGACGTTTCTGCGTATATTCCAACCAACGTAATTTCCATTACCGACGGACAGATCTTCCTCGAATCGAACCTGTTCAACTCGGGAGTTCGTCCGGCTATCAACGTAGGTATTTCGGTATCACGTGTGGGTGGGAATGCTCAGATCAAGGCGATGAAGAAAATTGCCGGTACCCTGAAACTTGACCAGGCACAATTCCGTGAACTGGAAGCCTTCTCGAAGTTCGGTTCCGACCTTGATGCAGCGACCATGCGTGTATTGGACAAAGGGCGCAAAAACGTTGAAATCC
>JAJZSZ010000031.1 GCA_021849365.1 Bacteroidota bacterium
TCGTTTTTCACAGCCGACCACATGGCCAGGTTGCCTTTTCGTCCGTCGTCGATGGTTTGAATGGAATAAATATATTCAGAATGCAAAATATTCGAAAGTTTTCCGGTCTTCCACTCGAATTGCATTCCTCCGCCAAACCGATGCTGCTGATATAACCGGTAAAAAGAGCTTGAAGCATGATAATTAAAAATACCCGGCCCATGCAATTGAAACATCGTATGCTCAACATTTTCTTCGACTACAGAAACGTCGATATCCTCGTTGTAATAGCCATACGTAAGATTTGTTCCTAATTTAAACCCATACGCTTTGAACAGTACTCCGGGCGAAATGTTGGTTTGCAACACTTTATTCTCCGGACGAGGATCGCGGTTTTGCGAGGCAATGCCAACCTTGTAATCGAAGCTCAAGCCCCAATCAAGTTGACTGTTTACGGGAGATGAAATTATTCCGTTCAGCTTGAAAAATTCCCGGTTGTAGGTGTCGTTCCCAATAGTATCGGCCAATAGATATGGATAATTCAGGGCAGGATCGTTTGTGTTGCTGAAATTCAGCCCCCTTTCTGAAGTTTTGCTGTAATTGAATGATCCGTAAAGAATTGTTTTGTTGATTTTCCGGAAACTTTGTGAGCTAAAACTGAATGACTGATCCGATTG
This sequence comes from Bacteroidota bacterium, assembly GCA_021849365.1. Classification (GTDB taxonomy): domain Bacteria; phylum Bacteroidota; class Bacteroidia; order Bacteroidales; family Prolixibacteraceae; genus Aquipluma. The sequence goes on from JAJZSZ010000031.1 coordinate 657, forward strand.
TCCCTTGAAAACCGAATGAAAATCGCCATTGATCTGACCAAAACCAAGCTTTAATTCTGATGGGAAAAGTTCAGGAATTTGAGATAAACCAGCAGCATTGCCGGTTTGCAGCCACGGAGCATCCGTATCAATTTGCCTAAATGTCAGTAAATTATATGGTTTTATTGCTTTCGGTTCGGTGCCCAACGCATTTAAGCCAATGAATAAAAGTAAGATATTGACAAGAAACTTACTCATAAATCTTTGGTTTGGGGTCAACATCTTTCAGAAAATCATTAGTCGAATTATTGGTGTCCTGATAAATCACCCTTCCGCCAACAATTTCCTTCACCTTCCGCCTAACACACTTTCCAGAATAGGAACCAGTAGTAACATAAGTATAACCGGCATCCAATTCAGGAGGGAAACGTTTATAAATTGCATGAGCTTCATCTTTAACTGTTTCCACAGCATCAATCAAATATTTATTTGCCACTTTGGCGTAATAATTAATATTCGAATCGGTAGAAGATGATTTGGCCACCAGATTCCTTTTGATATAAGCCTTTCGCTCCTCGTCGGTATTTCCGGGAATTTTGGCAATTGCTATAGCACTTCCTCCACCCACAAAATATGTTATTTCTTTAATTATTTCGTTACCCGAATAATCCTCAATCAAATTGGGTACTGTAGGAGAGTCAATATCTGTAGTTTTATTTTTGTATGCATAAAATTCGAATTCAGCATTTCCCAAATTAACCGGACTTAAGGGGTTCCCGTTTGGATCATCTCTATGGTTAATTCCATCCTGTGCAATAACAATACTTTTCCCAGGTGCAACTGGAAACTGATTCCCGCTACCAGGTATTGTCCATATATATTCAGCAACAATGGTGTCTTTAATGTTATCCCACATATTGACTCCTGTATCATTCGATTCATGCTCCAGAATAGAGATTCCATCAGCATATTGTATTTCCGGAGTATTATTGAATAGTTCGATATACTGATCGGCATAATAAACTTTCCCGGCTGGAGTGGTGCTACCACTGAAGTAGATTTCTTTAATTACAAAAGCACCAGATTTGCTTTCATTCACTTTAACTGATTCGGTTGTACTATTAAATACATCAATGTTTTTCAAACCATTATATCGATAGGTTATGTCTTCATACCGAAACGAATGAGAAACAGTTACGCTATAAAACCCCGGTTCAACTGATGAAAACAGGACCTCACCATCAGCATCGGTCTCAGCCTCAACAGTGTAACTTTTCGACTGATTGAATAAAATAACTTTTGCTCCTTCTTTTTGGTCCTGTGGAAATTCGGAACCAAAATCAACTACAATACTTAACTTAAAGCTTTGGAAATCAGGCTCTTTAAGACATGAGCCCAACAAAAACAACAATGTGATGATTCCAAGTAATTTATTCATAATTAAAACATAACTTTTATTTCAGCACCGAAATATACGGAAGGATTTCTTCGGATAAAAGAGCCTGCCCGCTGAGACTCATAATCAGGCCTATAATTCAGGAAATTATTGACATAAAAACTTAGTTTTATTTTTTCCAGAATTTCTTTCGACAGCCGGAAATTGGTTTGAAACAGAGGTGGCATCACCTCCCTGCGAGATAAATTCGGATTTTTAGCAATGACAAAATATTTATAGGCCGGGTTTGTTCTCATTTCTGAAGTAAATTCTTTTGTAGTACCGTCGGCTAAAATCAGATATATTGGAGTTTCGTCGTACTCCGGGAAATAATACATGTCGTACCAAATCGTCTGAATTGTTGTCGACAAAATCAGGCGAAGTTTGGGGATTTGAGTTACCATCCTCAAATTGGTATTCAGCCTTTCGCTAACTTTACTCTCGCCTGCCGGATAAACACCAAAATACAAATCAGAATTCGCCATCGCAGCTGGCGGCTGAAATTGATAAGGAATCGTGCTTTTAATTCGTTTGGTGTGTAACCATGCCCCATCGATCGTAAACGAGGTATAAACCGAATTAACTTTTCCCAAATCAAAACTGAATTCGACCCCCGACTTTTTAGTCTCCTGATTATTCACCGGCATCTGATACGAAACAGGTATTGTTGTGCCCACTTTGGTCAGTGTTTCAGTATTTGGCTTTGTATCAGGAGGTAATCCTTCGGTTTGGTATTTATAGTAATTCACGAAGGTATAATTACTCGTAAAGCCAAATCCATTCGATAGTTTCTCGGAAAAAGCTGTAATCGTTGCATTTACCTTTTTAATCCTGAAATTGAGGCCAGCTTCCGTCTTCAGGTTTTCCGATGGTTTTAATGCAGAATTGGTCGGATCAAAAATTCTGGTATAAAAAATCGCAGTGTTGTAATTCGGATTACCTGTATAATAACTCAGCGCCTCTAAATCGAAATAAGCTTTATCGGGATATAAATAATACAGAGATGGCGACTTGAATGTTTTGCCAATACCAATCCGGACTGCCATTTTATCGAATAACTGGTTATTCTTTCGTGAGAGGAAACTGTACTGGGCATTGAACCTTGGTTCGGCATAGAAACCAACATCGCTTTTAAATAATCCAACCGATTGGAAATTATTCAACCGAAGGCCAGCCTGAACATCCAGAATCGTTTTTCCAACCATTACCGACAATTTATCTTCCAGATAAACGGAATAATTCCGGAGTGCAGGAATGTCTTTATACCTTCGTGGACGTGAATTGTAGATTGAAATAAAAGTAGGATTTGAGATATCATACACTTGTCCGTTACCGTTATTCACATCCAACCGGTAATCAAAGCCATAGAGTATTTTATTGGAGATTCCGTGATGAAAACTGATAAACTTATTACCTGTGATTTGTAAAAACACATTTACAGGCTTTCCGTCAACCTCATAAGTGGTAAATTGCTCCGAAGGCAAAAATAAACCGGTATTTTCTCCCTCGACAAATGCCATCGAAATTGCCGGAATTTTACTCATCGACCGGAACTTATCCTCTCGGCTCTGTTGATGTTGGTACGACACCGAAAATGAATAATCCAGATTCGTCAGCAATTTCAGTTTAGGCGACCATTTCCCATACATATTGAATCGAAGACCCCGTTCTTTCGATTCAATTCTTTCCAGTGCAACCATTGCATCCGGGTCTGTTTTTGTGTCATCAACAGTTCCGTACAGGCTTAATTTGGTGTGAAATGTCAATTGTGATTTCTGCGGATTAAATATTTTCGAGAAGCCCACCTCGCTAGTTATCCGGTCAAAGCTTTTGTATTTGCTGCGTAAATCGTCGACCGATTGCAGGTAATCGAAATTGAAATTGATATTGCTATGCTGCTCCTTGAGCTTAAACCCCTTGCCAATACTTAACTGCTTTATCTGGGCATCGGTTTTAAGTTTAAGTTCCCAGGGCGTGTACCCTGCTTTTGTTTTTATAACCACTCCTCCTGAAGTCAAATCGCCAAAAGTAACCGATGGAATTCCTTTAACAACTTCAACCGATTCGATATTATCTGTCGGTATTTGTCGTAAATCGATGCCTGAGCCAATCGATGTGCTGAAATTATTATCAGGCCTGGAAGTTGAAAACGTTTGCAGATTCGCATTGTTTGATACAGGTGCTCCGTCAATCAGGATGGCAGTTCCCATGGCACTGTTATTATCGTCGCCAATCTCACGAATCGAAATCTGTTGCACCGATCCAAAATCGGGATTGGAAGAAATATTACCCGGCAGCAATTGCAATACATCAGCAAGGCTTGCAGGTTGAACATGTTCGATAGCTGCATTTCCGATAATTGAAGAAGTTGTAATCCCACTATTATTTTTTGCCAAAACGGTTATTTCGTCCATATCGAATGAAATCGGGATCATTTTTATCTCGATTCCAGCTTGAGCAGAAAGCGAAGGTTGAATTTTCCCGGAGTAAGTTTCAAATCCTAAAGACCGAACCTCAATGGTAATTACAGGAATATCCAAAGGTTTTACAATGAAGGTTCCGGCTTCATCAGATGAAATCCACGAATCAGTTTCAAGAATGTGTATTCCGGCAAAGCCGACAGGTTCACCTGTTTTTAAGTTAATCAGCTTTCCCCGAATTGCCAGCGGCTCCTGGGCAAAAACACCAGTTGATAAAGCAATTAAATATATAGCAACAATTATCCTTTTCAGCATAAACAAGAAGAGAATGCTTAAGCAGCATTCAACAGTCCGAAAATACTATTTAAAAATAACTTTTTGAGTGTATTTTTTGCCTCCTATTACTGTTGCAATAATGTAAGGGCCAGGGGTAAACGAATTGTATTCAAATGTGCAGTTTGAAGCTTTAGGTTCAGTAATTGACACCAATTGCCCATTGATGTTGTACACCAAACAACGATCAATATCACCATCAGCAGAAATGAGTTCCAACGACGACGTACCGTACAAAACTCTCACTGTATTTGGGCGTTTCACCTCAGCTACAAACGTTTTTATATCGAGATCGGCAACTGCAATCTTGTAGGCATTTGATTTTCCCAGGACATAGAGCGAATCGTTTAAGATTTTTCCGGCTGCATAAACGGCAACACCCAAATTACTGTCTTTCCATGTAATGCCACCATCATTTGTAAACTTGTTCGAATTTACTGCCCCAACCGACATAAATGAATTGTTGTCCAGAGTAATAAAATCGAGCCCACCAGAGACTCCGCTCATCTTCGAAAAAGTATTGCCTCCATCACCGGTATAGAATATCCCTTTATTGTTTGAGGTCGAAAAATACACCTCATTATTGCTTCGCATGGCTATTGAACTAACAATAAGGCTACTATCAGTACCAACAACGAGTTTTGGAAATAAATTGGCAAACGTTTTTCCACCGTCAACAGTTTTCAGGAGGATTTTATTACCGGCTATGTATCCGGTTTCGCCGGAGAATTTAATCGACATTACAATAGCGCTGCCAAAATCTTTGGTCACTGCAGTCCACAAGTCTCCACCATCGCTTGTTTTAAAAACCCGTGAATGCTTTGTCTCTGTTTTTGGAATCGAAACTGTATCAGACCAATCGACATACATATAGGCTGTTTTGGCATCCACACATTCAATTGTATAATTATCCATATCGTAACAGCCTGCCATCAATGGGTATTTCGAAGCATCTGTTGGAGTGTCCTTTCCTACGTTTTTATTATTAAGCACTTTCCATGTTTTCCAGGCATCTTCAGTTTTAAAAATCAATCCGCTCAGATAATAATCATCTCCTGAAGGATAATCAATAAGTTTATATCGTCGAGTAGAGGTATATCCAGCCTTCCCGGAAGAGCTCACACTCCTGAAATCATACAACCCATCATTAATATATAATTCAGGTAACGAAGCATTTGTCCAGGATATGCCTTTATCTGTAGTTTTTTTTGCGATCTGATCATCACCAATTATCAAAGCATTATTTGTATCAAACCGATACATTTTCTGGAGAGGAGAAGTTCCGTCGACTATTTTCTTTTCAACCCACTTATAATTCCCTGTTTTCATATCACTTACCGCTACCTTGTATATTACCGATGAATTTGTCAAGGTATAAAGAGAATCATTAAAAATACCTGGTATTTCTATACACGTTTTCCCAGGAGAACAACTTATCCAAGTAGCTCCTCCGTCAATTGTTGCTCTTGAACCAGAAGCAGCACCCAAAAAAATCATCACTTTATCATCATATTTAAAAAAATCAAATCCGCCTGAAATTCCGTTCATCATCGTATAGGTATTTCCACCGTCTGTAGTTGTAAAAAAACCAGATGTTGAGGTAATTATACTTATTTCATTGGGCTTGAATGACCGGATTTCGTTGATATATGCTTTACTCCCTGCTACGGCAGAAAATGCTGGGAAAATATCAGTTGTTGTATTGGTCGTTGTTGATCCTTTCAAGAGAATTTTATTCCCTCCCATAAAGATATCTGTGCCAAACATTTTCATAGAAGTAACATACGAAGCACCAAAATCCTGGGAAATAGCAGTCCACTTGTCGCCTCCATTAACTGTTTTGAAAATTGCAGAGTGTGTCTTTCTTGTTCCTGATACCAATTCATACCACTGTAAATACAACAGAGCCGTAGTTTCATCAATACATAAAACAGAATATGGATTAAGAGTTACGCATCCGGGCAAACTGGGATTTAAAGCAGCATTTGTTCCTTCTCCAATTTTTGAAAGATCCAATAGAGACCAATTGTTCCCTCCATCGGTGGTTTTAAGTACCACTCCATTAACATATACATCATCTTCTCCACCTGATGGATTTTTTACAAGCAGTGTTTTTCGTCCAACCATATAACCAACATTTCCCGCAATGCTGATGTCGTTAAAATTATACTGTGGATTCAATAAACCAACGTCATTCCACGAAATTCCTTTATCAGTTGTAATCTTGAAAGTATTTCCAAAGCCGGCAATAACAGCAGTATTTTCGTCATGAACACTCATCCCCTGAAGATTTTCGTCTTTGCTAATCTCCTGAACTTTCCAGTTAAAAACGGGATTTGATGTTTGAGACATGGAAATGACCGGAAGTAATAAACCGAACACCACAAAAGAAACTATCGTTAACTTAAACCTCCAACATGTCTTAATATATTTTGCCCTATTGGTTGTCAATAATGTGTAAAGTGATTCCAAAATATTTCCTCCTCCGTTCTGTTTTGTTACTACTACTTAATTCTTAAACCAGGATAATACTTATCGATATATTCAATTGCTTCAGTTCTGGTTTTAAAGATTTCGCCATATCCTTCGTTCCAGCTATCTCCCTTTTTAAAGCTTACTTTTTTACATTCAATTGTCCGATTTATGATTACATCTTCCAATGCTTTCATTTTTATACTTTCAGGCTGAACACTTACAACCTGTACACTAACTTCCTTGATTCGAAGTGGCTTCCCGTCTAAATCACAAACCATTATTATTCCGAAACATTTTATCCCTTCGGTTACCCAAGGTTCGATTTTCTTGCTAACATTTACCGTCAGAAGGCTCGAATTATCCTCATACTTATATTGCTCAAGTATTTTCGTTTTATCTCTTGATCCACAACCAGTAAAATATGATAATAGAAAAAAACATGAGACGCATACAAGTGTATGCTTTAGCATGCTAACCAACCAATAATGAGATTGTTTATACATAAGTTTGTCAGATTTCCCCAAAATCGTTGACAAATATAATATTTAAATTTAGCTCAACGACTTACTAAATTAAGCTTAGAACAAATGTTATCCCCTAGTAATCAGCTGCGATCAATGCAACGCATATTCTCTTTCTGGCGTTTTATAACTTAACAACAAGAATTTCCCAGTTTCAGGTATCATTACTGAAAACAAAAAATGACCCACTAATGTGAGTCATTTCTACCAATAAAATCAACCTATATTGCGAACAAAAAACTTTGTTTATGCGGCGTAGTCTTTCAACGATTTTTCAAGTTTTTTCCGGGTAAAGAAAATACGGCTTTTAACTGTACCAAGCGGTAAATTCAGATCCTCAGCAATTTCTTTGTATTTATAGCCATCCAGAAACATGTTGAACGGAACTTTATATTCGTCCTCGAGTGCATTAATGCATTTAATAATTTCTTTTGAACTGTAAATTGATTCTGGTGAAGGATAGCTTTTATCCTTTGAAAATTTCAGATGAAAATCGTTATTGGCACCGTCGAATGTATTTTTTGCTTTCACGTTACGACGATAATTATTAATGAATGTATTTTTCATGATCGTGTAAATCCACGCTTTGAAATTGGTATTTTGAGTGAATTTATCACGATAAGTCAGAGCTTTAAGAAACGTTTCCTGAAGCAGATCCTGAGCTTTTTCCTGATCTGAAGTCAGACTTAATGCATAGTACAACAACTTGTCTTGTAATCCTAAAAGTGCGGTGTTAAATTGAAGCTGTGTCATGGCGTTCGTTTTTTAATTGTTAATGTTAGGACAAATATATAGATTCAAAATCGCAAATAAAGGATTTTAATGTCTTTTATTCTTAGATATTTTTTATTGCTGATAAAGATTATTTATACAGAGAATTTCTGCATTGATATTTATCCTATACGAGGGTTTACATAAGCTTGTTTTCTATTTTCAACATGTTATTAAACAAACAATTGAACCCATGATTTAATGGTTTTTGAAAAGTATTTTTCGTATATTAATAACAGGACGAAAAGGTAACTTCTGTTCACCTTCCAAATAATTCTTACTTTAGCCGCCTGAATTTTTCACTAATAATTAAAATGAAACAAACAGACAGATCCTTTCAAAGGGCTACTGTGTTTACATTTAAGCGTTGGGGAAGAAAATCCTATTCATTGTTCAGTGTTATAAAAAAGCCGGTTCGCATTGGCGTTTTACTGGCTGTTTACACCACTGTTTCCAATCCTGAATATGGATTTGCCCAAACCGACACAACAAAAGTAAGCATGGAGTATAACCTTGACGAAGTCAAAGTTAGTGCCCAAAGAGCACCTGTTACTTTCTCGCAGGTGGCACGGATTGTTTCCGTGATTAGCAGAGAAGAAATTGAGGCGGCTCCCGTCCAGAGTATCCAGGAATTACTTGAATATGCGCTGAGTGTTGATGTCCGGCAGCGCGGTGTTCACGGAGTTCAGGCCGACATTTCGGTTCGTGGCGGCTCATTCGACCAAACCCTTATTCTTTTAAATGGCATCAACATCTCCGACCCCCAGACGGGTCATCATTCGTTAGACCTTCCGGTTAGTCTAAAAAACATCCAGCGTATCGAAATTCTTGAAGGCCCTGCAGCAAGGGTATTTGGTCCCAACGCGTTTTCCGGAGCCATTAATATTATCACTGGTTCATGGGGTAATACCAATGTAAAAGTCGATGTTTCTGCAGGACAGCACCAGCTTTTTGATGGCAACATTTCGGGAAACCTGAATACAGGAAGTTTACATCAGTTTATGGCTTTTAACCGAATCTCTTCAGACGGTTATATAAATAATACCGATTTTAAAACCTGGAATGGTTTTTATCAATCGCGACTTGACACTAAGCCCGGAACACTCGATTTCCAGGTTGGCCACACCAACAAAGCTTTTGGAGCAAACAGTTTTTACTCGGCCACCTATCCCAACCAATTCGAGGAAACCAAAACAACCTTTGCATCAGTAAAATACGAAACTGGCACAAAGTTGCATTACAATCCTTCTGTTTACTGGCGACGCCACCAGGACCGCTTCGAATTGTTCCGCGATAATCCAGCGAGCTGGTACAAAGGGCATAATTATCACCTGACCGATGTGTTTGGCAGCAACATCAATGCCTGGTTTTCTTCAATTCTGGGGAAAACTGCTTTTGGAGCAGAAATCAGAACCGAAAATGTATGGAGCAACGTACTTGGCGAAACACTTACCTCTCCAATTGCAGTCCCGAGAGAGGAGGGCCAATTTTTCACCAAATCATATTCGAGAACAACCATTTCATATTTTGCCGAACATTCGGTTTATCTCGAAAAATTAACGCTTTCGGGAGGTGCAATGACAAACTGGATTTCAGATCTAGGTTTTGGCTGGAACATTTACCCTGGACTGGATGCAGCTTACTCCTTTTCTGAACATTATAAAATAAGTGGCTCAGTCAATTCTACTCTGAGAATGCCAACTTTTACTGATTTGTTTTACAGTGGACCAACCAATATTGGTAATCCCGATCTAAAACCTGAAAAATCGGTCACCTACGAGGGAAGCATAAGAATAAAGTACACAGGCTTTTCAGGACATGCAGGAATGTATCACCGCAGGGGCAAAAATTTAATCGACTGGGTTCGTGAAAATGAAACCGAAAAATGGCAGCCCCAGAATCTAACCCGCATTAATTCAACCGGATTGGAATTTAGCGGAACCTTTTTCCCTGAAAAAATCCGGAAGAAAGCGTTTCCAATTACCAAAATCGGGCTCAACTATTCGTACACCACACTCGATAAAGAAAAAGATTACTTCTTCTCGAATTATGTACTCGACAACCTCAAACATAAATTCGATGCTGAACTGGATCACAAAATCTGGGGAAAACTGAAAGCTTCGTGGAGATTAACCTACCAGAACCGAAACGGAATGCGCACCCAGACCGAATCGTACAAGCCGTTCTGGCTGGTAAATACCCGAATCATGTGGAAAACTGCCGCAACCGAGATTTATGCCATGGCATCGAACCTGTTTGATACGAAATATTATGATCTGGGGCCGGTTGAACAACCCGGACGATGGATCAGTTTCGGAATCAGCCATCAAATCAACTTCAAATAAAACTAACTCCCGGTTCACCGGGAGTTGTTTTTTACTTCGGGGAAAGTATTATCTTCGTGCCCTGAAAAAAAACAGAAGGTATGTTAAAAGGAATATTATCAATCAGTGGACAACCTGGTTTATTTAAACTGGTAGCCGAAACAAAAAACAGCATCATTGTTGAGTCTTTGCTTAACGGCAAGCGCATGCCAGCTTATTCAACATCTAAAATCAGCACTTTGTCTGACATTTCAATTTTTACTGAAACCGGAGAAATTCTGCTCACCGAAGTTTTTAAACGGATTAAGGAAACCGGAAAAACTGTTTCACCCAAAGCTTCGTCAAACGAAATAAAAGCTTTTTTTGAGGAAGTTTTGCCTGAATATGACAAAGACAGGGTGTATATTTCTGACATGAAAAAAGTAGTTCAGTGGTATCAGTTACTCAGTGATCTGAATCTTTTGATTGAAACAGAAGAAGAAAAACAAGAAGAGGCAAAAACAGAAGAATAAGAATTAAAAAGCCGCATCAATGATGCGGCTTTTTAATTTTAAAATAATCGTAACTGACCTGGAGGTTGTTTTGTTTCTTTTTGAGTCTTTTTTTCCAGGAGAATCTCAAAAAGCTTGACCGTAGCCAAGGCATCACCTGCCGCCCGGTGCCTTCCATTGATTGATATTCCCAGCTCATCACAAATATTTCCCAATGAATATGATTTATGTCCCGGCAGGAATTTCCGGCCCATTCTAACAGTGCACATAGTTTTCCGCTGATAATCATATCCCAGGCGTTTAAACTCTTCCTGAATAAACCGGTAATCGAAACTTACATTGTGAGCCACAAAAATCCGGTCATTTGTCATTTCAACAATCCTGCGTGCAACCTCATAGAATTTGGGAGCATTTCTTACCATCTCATTATTGATACCGGTCAGGGTTACAATATAATCCGGTATATAACATTCCGGATTAATGAGGCTTGAAAATGAATCAATAACTTTAAATCCGTCGTGAACAAATATGGCGACTTCAGTAATTTTCCCATTCGCCGCTGATTGCCCCGTTGTTTCTATGTCGATTATGGCGTACAAATCTTTTTTATTTGGGGTAAAAATACAATTAAAGCAAGCATCAAAATACTTCAGGTCAAAAACAATTCAAACTTCAGTTTATTTATCCGAAACAAGATTTAATGACATGCAACTACCATATCCCAAAATTCTAGAATGACCAAATAATCAATTTCAGAATTAGATTAGAAGTACACTAAGAAATAATCAGCTTACACAAAATTATTGCCACTTTCCGGTAGGGTATTTCGGAGTTCAATGATATAATATTATATTACAGTTAACAATGAGTCATTTATTGTGTTATTCCGAAGAATTATGAAACAAATAGCAGGAAATTTAACAATGATTATTTTTCTGACGGGGAAAACCGATATGCTACAACGGACAAAAAACAGATTAATAAGGCCATATCCCCGGGTAAATTTGTACAATTACAGCAAAAACAATATTATTCTAAGGTTGTTTTACTATAAAATTGAAATAACTAATAAATTTTTATATATTTAAGAAACTAAAATTTGAAACCATGAAAAAAATTCTACTTCTTTCATTATTAGTGGCATTTGCTGCTATTTCTAATGCTCAGACGGTCGATAAAAAATGGGGATTAGGGGTCGGAGTTGGTGCTTATGGTACACTCAATAAATCAAGCATTGGTTTTATGCCCGAATTATACTTAAGCAGATATCTCAGCCCTCGGCTCGATCTTATGCTTAAAGGTGACATGGGGTTATTTAACTCCAAATTAGTAAGTGATCTTGACATATTCAATCCTTTTCTTAATCTGAGGTACAAGTTGGCGAATGAAAGTAAAAACTTCCGTCCGTACCTATTTGCAGGACCAGGTATCCTTGCCGATAATTCTGAGACTGGATTAAACTTTGATCTGGGCATTGGGGGTAAGTACTATTTTAGTCCGGCAACAGCTTTTTATGTGGAAGCCGGTTATATTAATGGCATTGAAACAACGAATGTTGGAAAAACTGTACGCGATAACTTTTGGAAAGCTACTTTAGGACTTGAGTTTGATTTTGGGAAAACCTTAGATTCAGATATGGACGGAGTTTCTGACAAAAAGGATAAATGCCCAAATACTCCGGCAGGAGTTGCTGTTGATGTAAATGGATGTCCGGTAGATACAGACGGTGACGGAGTTGCTGATTACATTGACGATTGTCCTACTGTTCCCGGATTGACTTCGTTAAAAGGTTGTCCAGATGCAGATGGCGATGGAGTTGCCGATAAAGACGACAAATGTCCAAATACACCTAAAGGCGTAAAAGTTGATGCTAAAGGTTGTCCGCTTGATTCAGACAATGACGGGGTTGCCGATAGTGATGATAAATGTCCGGATACACCAAAGGACGTGAAAGTAGATGCAAAAGGCTGTCCTGTTGATACCGATGGTGACGGTGTACCGGATTATCTCGACAAATGTCCTGCTGTTCCGGGGGTAAAAGAAAACAATGGTTGCCCAAGAGAAAAAACAGCTGAAGAATTAGAAGCTGAAAGGATGAAAATTGATCCGGTTTACTTCGATACAAATAAATCGAATATAAAAGACTCGGAAAAGGCAAAAATTGAGAAACTGGTTAACTTACTGAAAGAAAACAGTAACTACAATGTTAAAATATCAGGCTTTGCCGATGCAAATGGCACTGATGCTCACAATCTTAACCTGTCTAAAAACCGGGTAAGCTCAGTTGTAAAATCAATTCTGGCAAGCAAGATTAAAAAGAACAGAATTACACAGCAAAAAGGATTTGGTGAAGCCAATCCTGCTGCAACAAATGATACTCCCGAAGGACGTGCATTAAACAGAAGAGTTGAATTTGAAGTTGTTAAGAAATGAAAAAACTAATTCTGGAAAAGTTTAATTTTTAATAAAAAACAAAATTTATAGTTGAGGCTGTCCCCAAAGGACAGCCTCTTACACATAACATTATTAGTAAATTCAATTATTCCGAAAAAACCATTCACCAAAACAAAAAGAAAATGAAAAAAGCACTTCTATTATCGTTGCTTTTGGTCAGCAGTGTCCTAACTCAGGCACAAACCTCCGACAAAAAATGGGGACTTGGATTGGGTGCTGGAGCATATGGAACAACGAATGTTGCAAGTACAGGTTTGATGCCTGAATTGTATTTCAGCAGATACCTGAATACACGGTTCGATCTGATGTTAAAAGGTGACTTTGGAATGTTTAATTCCAAACTTGTCAGTGATCTTGATATGGCAAATGCCTTTTTAAACCTGCGTTTCAAGCTTACTAACGAAACCAAAAAATTCAGACCATATCTATATGCCGGTCCCGGCTTGCTGGCCGACAATTCAGAAAGCGGAGTAAACTTCGATTTGGGAGTTGGAGGTAAATATTACGTTGGAACCAACACTGCCCTTTATTTAGACGCCGGATACATTAATGGCCTCGAAAGATCTCCATCAAAATCTTCCCGGGATAATTTTTGGAAAGCAACTGTAGGAGTAGAATTTGATTTCGGAAAAACTCCTGATGCCGATATGGACGGCGTTTCTGACAAAAAAGACAAATGCCCAAACACCCCAACCGGCGTTGCCGTTGATGAGAATGGATGCCCGATAGACAGCGACGGTGATGGAGTAGCTGATTACATCGATGATTGTCCTACTGAAGCTGGTTTGACATCGTTAAAAGGTTGCCCCGATAAAGACAAAGACGGCATTGCAGATAAAGATGATGCCTGTCCCGATGTTGCCGGCCTTGCCAGCCTAAAGGGTTGTCCCGATTCTGATGGTGATGGAATTGCAGATAAAGACGATAAATGTCCAGACACTCCAAAAGGCGTTAAAGTTGATACCAAAGGTTGCCCGATTGATACTGATGGTGATGGTGTGATTGATTCGGAAGATGATTGTCCGACTGTGGCCGGTCCGAAAGACAATAAAGGATGTCCGGCAAAAGAACCTGAAAAGAAAGAAATCACTGCCGATCAGGTTATTATTCAGAAAGACATAAAAGCCACACCCGTACATTTTTTGTCCGACAAGAGTTATTTGACCAACTATTCAAAAGGTATTCTGGATAAACTGATCAAAACTCTTAATACTGACCGGGCTTATATGGTAAATATATTTGGTTACGCCGACAGTCAGGGAACCAACGCATACAACATGAATCTTTCGCAAAATCGGATTGAATCGGTAATCAGTTACCTGACTTCGAAAGGAATTGCTGCTAATCGTATTATTCACCAGAAAGCATTTGGCGAAGCTAACCCGGTTGCATCAAACGACACTGAAGAAGGCCGTTTGAAAAACCGCCGTGTTGAATTCGAAATTTTTAAAATGAAATAATTCAGGAAACAAAAGTTCTGAAATAAATTCAAAAGCTCTTCCTGCAATTCAGGAAGGGCTTTTTTATTCAGGATAAACAGAGAAAATCAATATCTTTGTCGCTCAAATTTTCAAAGTCGAAAAAAATGTCGATCGAACTGATTATACGCGACCAAATTGTCAATGCAATTGCCCAATGTTATCAGCAACAAGTTGACACCAATCTGGTGCAGTTACAAAGCACACGTAAAGAATTTGAAGGCGATATTACGCTTGTGGTATTTCCGTTTGTAAAAATGTCGAAGAAATCTCCAGAGCAAACCGCTGCTGAAATTGGCGATTACCTGCAACAAAATGTTGATGAAGTTGAGAAATACAACGTAGTCAAAGGGTTTTTGAATCTGGTTATATCTTCGAAATACTGGGTTTCTATCCTGAATTCGGCTAATGTTAATTCGAAATACGGAATTACAGAATCCACGGAATCGTCAAAATTGGTGATGGTCGAGTATTCATCACCAAATACCAATAAACCATTACACCTGGGTCATATCAGGAACAACCTGCTCGGTTTTTCGCTTGGCGAAATCCTGAAAGCAAACGGCCACAAAGTTGTAAAAACTAATATTGTTAACGACCGCGGAATCCATATCTGCAAATCGATGTATGCCTGGAAAATGTGGGGTAACGGACAAACTCCTGAATCTTCAGGAATAAAGGGCGATCACCTGGTTGGAGACTTCTACGTGAAATTCGATCAGGAATACAAAAAGGAGATTGCCGAACTTATAGCCCAGGGACAAACCAAAGAAGATGCCGAACAAAATGCACCTGCAATGCTCGGCGCCCGGGATATGCTTCTGAAATGGGAAGCCAAAGATCCGGAAACCATCGCGTTATGGACCATGATGAACCAATGGGTTTACGATGGATTTGATGTGACTTATAAGGAACTGGGTGTTGATTTCGATAAAATTTACTACGAATCGGAAACTTACCTATATGGTAAAAATGAAGTTTTGCGAGGACTGAACGAAGGCATTTTCTACCAAAAAGAAGATTCGTCGGTTTGGGCCGATTTAACTGCCGAGGGACTCGACCACAAACTTCTCCTCCGCAGCGACGGTACCTCGGTTTACATGACTCAGGACATTGGTACAGCCAAAGAGCGATTCCAGGACTATCCAATCGACAAAATGGTTTACGTGGTAGGAAACGAACAAAACTACCATTTCCAGGTACTTTCAATCCTTCTCGACAAGCTTGGTTTCGAATTCGGGAAAGGCTTGCATCACTTCTCGTACGGAATGGTTGAACTTCCTCAGGGGAAAATGAAATCGCGCGAAGGGACAGTAGTTGATGCCGACGATTTGATGGCCGGAATGATTGAAGTTTCGCGTAAAACCTCAGAAGAATTAGGCAAGCTGGAAGGTTATACTCCTGAACAGGCAGCCGAAACGCACAAAATGATTGCATTGGGCGCTCTCAAATATTTCATCCTGAAAGTTGACCCGAAAAAAAATATGCTCTTCAATCCTGAAGAATCAATCGATTTTAACGGGAATACCGGGCCATTCATTCAGTACACCTATGCCCGAATTCGTTCGGTATTGCGCAAAGCTGCCGACAGGGGTATTGAAATTAACCATACTGTTTCAGGTGAATTACCTCTTGGAAGCAAAGAGCTTCAGTTAATCAAATCAATTTCACAATTCCCGGTTGCGGTAAAAGAAGCTGGCGAAAACTATAGTCCCGCACTGATTGCCAATTACGTTTACGAACTGGTAAAAGAATTCAACCAGTTCTATCACGAGTTTCCGATTATTATTGAAGAAAATGCTGATGTTCGAAACCTTCGCCTGGTTATTGCTGAAACAGTGGGCCAGACCATTAAAACAGGCATGAAACTGCTGGGCATTGATGTTCCGGAGCGGATGTAGCAAAATAATGTTCTTCCTAAATAAAAATCCCTGAAAATCATAAATGACTTTCGGGGATTTTCATTTATTTCCCTCTATTCTTCAATATTTCCTGATACTTAAACATTTCGTCGCGCAAACGTGCAGCCTCGTAAAAATCGAGTTCTTTGGCAGCAGCTTCCATCTCTTTTTTGAGTTTGGATATGGCTTTTTCAAGCGCAGGAATGCTCATATATTGCACAACCGGATCGGCAGCCAGATTGGTTGGTTCGTCACCACTGTAAGCTTTCGCCTTGGTACTCGTACTGCCATAACCCACAATTTCGCGACTGGCTTTTACAATAGCCGTTGGAGTAATGTTGTTCTCCTGATTATATCGTAACTGTTTCTCGCGACGGTAATTCGTCGAATCGATAGTACGCTGCATCGAACTGGTAATTTTATCGGCATACATGATCACCATTCCGTTCAGGTTACGGGCAGCACGCCCTGCGGTCTGTGTAAGAGACCGTTCCGAGCGCAGGAATCCTTCTTTATCAGCATCAAGAATGGCCACCAGCGATACTTCGGGCAAATCCAATCCTTCGCGCAAAAGGTTGATTCCCACCAGCACATCGAATCCGCCCTTACGGAGCTCTTCCAAAATCTCGATTCGCTCAAGAGTGTCCACATCGGAGTGAATGTATCGGGTTTTGACACCCATATTGGCCAGATAACTACTCAGTTCTTCAGCCATTCGTTTAGTCAACGTGGTAACCAAAACCCTTTCATTTCGCTCAATGCGCAGGTGAACTTCGTGCATCAGGTTATCGATCTGATTAAGGCTTGGACGAACTTCAATGATCGGATCGAGCAAGCCTGTCGGACGAATTACCTGCTCAACCACAACTCCTTCCGATTTCTCAAGTTCATAATCAGCAGGAGTTGCACTTACAAAAACAGTTTGGTAAACCACTGTTTCAAACTCGTCGAAAGTAAGCGGACGATTATCAACGGCTGCCGGAAGACGCCAGCCGTACTCAACCAGATTTATTTTGCGAGAACGGTCACCTCCGAACATGGCCCGGATTTGCGGCAGGGTCACGTGACTTTCATCGATAATGGTTATAAAATCATCCGGAAAATAATCGAGCAAACAGAAAGGGCGCGTTCCGGGCAAACGACCATCAAAATACCTTGAGTAATTCTCGATTCCGGGACAATAGCCCAATTCACGCATCATCTCAAGGTCGTATTCCACGCGTTCCAGAATCCGCTTGGCTTCGATAGGCTTTCCATTTTCATTGAAAAAATCGACCTGTTTCACCAAATCGTCCTGAATCTGCCTGATAGCCAACTGCATCCGCTCTTTGGTAGTAACAAACATATTGGCAGGATAAATCACCGCGACGTCGAGATTCTCGATGGTGACACCGCTGACTGGATCAAACGAACTGATTTCTTCCACCTCATCGCCCCAGAAAACAACCCGAAAAGCAATATCGGCATATGCCGGATAGATGTCAACACTATCACCTTTCACCCTGAAATTTCCAGGGTTAAATTCCACCTCATTGCGCGAATAAAGTGCATCAACCAGCTTCCGGAGAAATACATTCCTGCTGATAACCTCGCCCTTGTGGATATTTGTAACATTGGCATGAAAGTCTTCGGGATTACCGATACCGTAAAGGCACGAAACCGACGAAACCACAATTACATCGCGCCTTCCGGAAAGCAACGACGAAGTAGCGCTAAGCCTTAATTTTTCAATGTCCTTGTTAATCGAGAGATCTTTCTCGATGTATGTATTGGTGACCGGCAAATAAGCTTCGGGCTGATAATAATCGTAATACGAAACAAAATACTCAACAGCATTCTCGGGAAAAAACTGCTTCATTTCGCTGTACAACTGGGCCGCCAGTGTTTTGTTATGGCTCAATATCAGTGTAGGGCGCTGTACTGCCTCTATAACATTGGCCATTGTAAATGTTTTGCCCGAACCGGTAACACCAAGTAATGTTTGGAATGGGGCCCCGTTTCGCAATCCTTCAGCCAGTTGGCTGATAGCTTCGGGCTGATCTCCGGTTGGTTTATATTCTGAAATTATTTTAAAATCCATAGTTAATTGTTTTCGGCTACAATGATTAATCGATAATCAATGACAAGGTTTGCAAATTAGCATTTTTACTGATATAAAGGATTCAAACAAAGCCTTTCAACCTTTCATTGTCGCCATATTAACAACAGAATGACCCGCAATGATTTTGCTGGCGATGAAAAATCGCAATCAGACATTTTACAATCTTAGCGCCACACAAATGTCCTTACTTCGCAACAATTTCTTTCTAAGTAAGAGCGCTATTTCCAATAAGAAATCACTTCAACCCCATCTTATACGTTTCCAGAGCTCGGTTTCTGGCAAATGCATGATCAACAATAGGTTTTGGATAGGAAGCTGATTCAAACTCGGGGACCCATTTCCGAATGTATTTGTGTTGTGGATCGAACTTTTTAGTTTGGGCATCGGGACTGAAAACCCGGAAATACGGAGCGGCATCGCAACCTGAACCACTCGCCCACTGCCATCCGCCATTGTTCGAAGCCAGCTCGAAATCGAGTAATTTCTGTGCAAAATAAGCTTCACCCCACCGCCAGTCAATGAGCAAATGTTTTGTCAGGAAACTGGCTACCACCATGCGCACTCGGTTGTGCATATATCCGGTTGAGTTCAATTCACGCATTCCGGCATCAACGAGCGGATAACCGGTTTGTCCGGAGCACCAGCGCTCAAAATCCTTTTCATCATTCCGCCATTCAATAAAGTCGTAGGCCGGCTTAAACGATTTTTCGACTGCATGCGGGAAATGCCAGAGAATATCCATATAAAAATTGCGCCATATCAGCTCATTCAGGAAAACTTCGGAATACTTTAATGCCAAATAAGTCAGTTTTCTGATGGAAATCGTTCCGAATCGAAGATGAATGCCCAATCGGCTGGTACTATTTTCAGCAGGGAAATCGCGCATTTGGGCGTAATTATCGATCAAATGGATGTCAATTTCTTTCGATGGGAAATCTATATTTTGTGCATTATAACCAATTTCATTCAGTTCAGGGAAATAATCCGACGAAAGGTGTTTCAGGTTAAATAAAAGCTTTTCGCTTTCAAAAAAATGCACCGGTTGCTGCGTCAGTTTTTCCTTCCAGCGCTTACTGTATGGGGTAAAAACTGTATATGGCGTACCATCAGGCTTTACCACTTCATTCTGATGAAAAATGACCTGATCTTTCAGGCTCCTAAACTCAATTCCTCTTTCCTGAAGGAGCTTTTTCACTTTCTGATCGCGTAAAATCGTTGCGGGCTCATAATCAGTATTTGTAAAAACAGAGTGAATGGAATATTTTGTAGCCAACCGTCCAAAAACAATTTCAGGAGACGAGAAATAAACCTGAAGGCTGCTGCCGAATTTTCGGAATTCACAGTCTAAGTTTGTTAAACAATGGTGGATAAATGTCAACCGGGCATCGTTTGGATTGGGGAAATGCACCAAAATATCCGGATCGAAAATAAACACAGGCACAACCGGCAAGCCGGCGTTCAACGACTGAAACAGGCTATGATTGTCATCAATCCGCAAATCGCGCCTGAACCAAAATATATTTACTTTCTCCATGTTGTCAAGTGTAAAATATCGCTTAGTAAAAACTATTCTTTATCCAGATCTTCAAACTTTACCACTTCAATTTTCTCGGAAGCTGACAAATCGATCAATTCTTTAAAAATACGCGTAACATCATCAATTTCAAACAAGTCCCACTCTTTCAGTTTTATAGTTTTCCGAATGCCAAATCCTGACATACAAATAGAATCGAGCTTATATTGCTTATCGATATATCTTGTCAATGCAGGAAAATCGAGCTCTTCCAGAATATTGATAATACTGATTCCAACTTCTTTATTTTCACGGCTTGGCATCAGGTTAAAAAGATAGCTTTGCCATAAGCAATAAATTCGCAATTCAGCTAATCCATACCTTTCGGACACAGGTACATCGTATAGTACTATTTTAAATTCTTCTTTTAACTCCTCTTTTATCTTTCCAAAAAACTGAATCTGATCTCTAAACAATTGAAAATTAACCGACAAATACATCAACACTAACGAAAAAGCAAAAATATGCCCGACAATTAAACACGTGAGAAATAAGTAAAAAACATCCATGACCGAAGCCAGCTCGAATTTGGTCACAATAAAAAGTAAGGCTGCTGCCCCAGTGCAATAGGCTCCCAATAGCTTATAAAGTGAGAGTATGGTTGAGCGGTTAAGCTTAAAGTATTTATACATTGTTAATGTTTTCAGAAAATTAGGTAGTTGCAGCAAAAACACTGGCATGCATCATTTGAATGGCATCCTGCACAGCTTTCGACACAGGAGTTTCGGGCAGGTTTTTCAAAAACCGTCGTGCTTCTCTTCGCTGGGCCCTTTCGGCAAAAATGCGCGAAAGTAAATTAGTTTTGCCAACCATTATTGCCAGTAAAAGAGAATTATCGTCAGGAATTCTCTTGCCCAACAAGATATTCTCAACCTCTTTCCTTACACTTTCGACCAAATCTCTATCCATCACGTAAACTTTTTCATACGGGATAAACAATATTCGCTTTTCTTCGGTTCGAAGCACATTTTTTCTGACAAGCGCCCGGATAAAATGCTTTTGTATTTTTCGGCCCCGAAGATTAAAATATGATATCCAATTCCTGAGTTTACGATCTTTTCCCCGAAGCCTGATCCGATGTAAAAAAAACTCATAAACCTCATCATTCTGAGGTATTGGATTTACCAGATGAACGTGCCCGTTTTCAATCGTAACCAGTTCTTTATTCATGAGTTCAACAAAAACAGAACCAGTCAGTGTCATCGCTAAAACAGCCGACGCGTTCAGCAAAAGTCCCCCGTTCTTCGGATTAACAGCCAGACAAAACAATTTTTCGCTTAGTTTTAATGACCTTTCCATTTTGTTAAAGTTGAAAATTTGAGTTCTTTTATATCAACAATAAACATCAGTTAAATTTACAATTTTATATTATGAACAGGGGGTTTGCAAGCGACAATAATTCTGGAATTCATCCCGAAATTTTAAGTGCCATATCGGCCGCCAATCACGGACATGCAGTTGGTTACGGTGGCGACGAAATAACAGAAAAAGCCATTAACCGGTTTAAACAGGAATTTGGAGAACAAACCGAAGTTTTCTTCGTTTTTAACGGCACCGGAGCCAATGTACTCGGGCTTTCAACCCTCACCCATTCGTTCAATTCCATTATTTGCGCTGATACAGCTCATATTCAAACCGATGAGTGCGGTGCTCCCGAAAAACTTACCGGCTGCAAATTGCTTCCGGTTGAAACAACCAAAGGAAAAATAACTCCGGCCGGAATTACCAAGTATTTGCACGGTTTTGATTTCGAACATCATTCGCAGCCTAAAGTAATTTCCATATCACAGGTTACCGAACTCGGAACTGTTTATTCGCTTGAAGAAATAAAAGCAATTACCAGTCTGGCACACGAATACGGACTATTTGTGCACATGGATGGTGCACGCCTGGCCAATGCAGCTGTGGCGCTTAATCTTCAGTTCAGGGCATTTACGG
>JAJZSZ010000374.1 GCA_021849365.1 Bacteroidota bacterium
TCCGATCTATCGTTCACCGTTACAATGCGGTCGCCGGGGACAATTCCAAGTTTCGAAGATGGGCCGCCCGAAATAACATCGACAACCATTACGGTATCGTTCTGAATGGAAAACTGAACGCCGATTCCTCCAAAGTTTCCGCGCATTTCTTCTTCAACGCCAACCATTTCTTTGGCAGGAATGTAAGTGGTATGCGGATCGAGATTTTTCAGTAACTGCGGAATGGTTTTTTCAATCAGCGAGTCGGTCGAAATTGAATCGACATAGGCGTTCTGTATCAGATCGACAATCGCGTCGAACTTGTTGACTTTTGAGGCTGTCGGAAAGTTGCTGCCCGAATTGCGGTTCAGCTTGTTTCCGATAATGATTCCCGCGGCTAAAGTCAGAGCCAGTATAACCGGGATATAAACTGAGAACTTAATGTTTTTCATTTTTCAAATTGTTTCCTGAATCCTTTTCTAATTGTCTATTTCTACCTGTAACACTTCTATGTTTGCCTTTTTCAGAAGTAAAATGCCATCGTCGTGGTGATAGTTGTCGTAAAAAACAACTCTTTTAATTCCGGCCTGGATAATGAGTTTTGAGCATTCGAGGCATGGCGATGAGGTTACATACAATGTGGCACCGTCGCTGCTGTTGTTCGATTTGGCTACTTTGGTTATTGCGTTGGCCTCGGCATGTAAAACGTACGGGTAAGTGCGGTTGTTTTCGTCTTCACAATTATTTTCAAAACCCGACGGAGTCCCATTGTAACCGTCGGAAATAATCATCTTGTCTTTTACCAATAAAGCTCCGACCTGACGGCGCTTGCAATACGAGTTTTGTGCCCATATCGAAGCCATCTTCAGGTATCTCTGATCTAAAAGAAATTGCTTGGTCTGTATGGAATCGGTTTCCGGGGAGTTTGTTCCTTCTCTCTTATCGTCGCAGCACATATGTCTAATTATTTGGGGGTAAAAGTAATGATAGATGTGTAATTAACTAATGCGGGGCATTACAAAAAACGTCCATCAAAAATAAGATGGACGTTTTTACTTGGCTGAAAAATTCGATTTTACAATGTTATATATTTCTCTACAACATTAAGCAGGTCTTTCGACTTTATGGGTTTTGCCAGGTAATCGTCACATCCTGAGTCTAATGCCTTTTCCCGATCGTCTGACATGGCGAATGCCGTTTGTGCAACAATCGGTAGTTTTGGTAACTTTTTCTTGAGGATTTCTGTCGCTTCGTATCCATTCATTTCAGGCATCTGTAAGTCCATAAATACCAGGTCGATAGGATTTTTTTCGCATATCTCAACTGCCTCAATTCCATTTTTTGCCCAGTAAATGGTCGCATTTAGTTTGCTCAGTACAGCTTTCAGGTATAAAAAGTTGGACTCAACATCTTCAGCAATAAGGATTTTTGGGGATGCTTTTTCGTTCATTTCTTATTTACAATAATTGATATTTTTTGAACTTATCAAATATATCGAAACATTCTGGGATAAATCATCCTTTTCCGAAAAAATTGTGTGACAGCAACCTGTTGATTTTATTTTTCCTGATTCACGAACAAATAGAAGACTTGTATGTCTTTTATTGTAGATTTAGTATAATTAAAACCCTAAAACCTACCATTATGAAAAAACTTATTCTACTGGGTTTGGTCTTTTCAATGATTAACGGTTATGTTGCATCTCAGAATGCATCAGAAGGTATCCTGAAAAGTAAGACAAAAAGCAATCAGTCAAACGACCGTACTATGGTCGTGGACGACGAATCGCGCGTTGTAAAAGTTCGCAGTACAGCTGCTGGTTTCGAAATTACTTTTAATCAGGCTATTGTCAGTCCTCGCGATGCCGCAAGTGGACTTCCGACCGGGAAAAGACAACACAAGCCATTTGTTATCACTAAAGAATACGACAAAAGTTCTCCACTTCTGGCCAGGAATGGTTCGGGAGGCGGTGCCGGAAAGGTCTCGATGAGTGATTTGAGTGTCATGTTTACTTCAAAGGGTAGAACCCAAAAGTTACCTGTAACGAATGGCACATTTACTCTGCCGTTTGATGGTAAGGACGATGATTGTGATTTGGTTCTGTCGTGGAGCTGGGGTGAAACGCAATCGGGGCAATCAGCACCCAAGGGTAGCGCCAGCTTTAAACTTACCATTCAGGATGGAGCTTGCGTTGCCGTCAAAGAAAAATAAACAATGCCTTCAAAACATACCCTATGAGGAGAATTGGATTAGTAATGACATTCATTCTGGCATTGGTCGTTTCTCCATGCGTTAGCTGGGGAAAAACGCTGAGAGAAACGCAATTAATGGCTAACGACTCGGTTGTCAGTACTGAAAATAAAGAAAAGCAGGTTCATTTTGAATTTCATCCAAGTCTGGGATTGACTTTTGGTGATTCGAATGCAAGTGGCGAACGTGTTACCAGTTTGCAGTGGCTGGGAACAGTAAACTCCGATTTCGATTATATCGGGAAGAAATTTGATCTGAGCTGGACACTGTTCATGCAATATGGCGAAAGTAAAGTGAAAGGACAGGATGCCCAAAAAATGCAGGATGCCTTTATTTTTTCTGTTACGCCATCAATTCCGGTTATTAAGGTTCCCAAAATCAGGCTTTTTCTTGAAACAACTGCTGAAACAAGCTTTGGAAAGGGCACAATTGACGACAAACCTACCGGGTTTCTCGATCCGGTATTTTTGTATCAAACGCTTTTTCTGGGTCAAAAACATTATTCGTACCAAAAGGAAGATAAGACCACCTGGGAATTGACCTATGGACTTGGCTATGCGTTCCAGCAAACCCTGAATAAAAAGTTTGAGACCCTCGATATTGCGGGCAACAATTCGAGTTTTGAATCGGGGTTTAGTGGAATTTTTGAGGTTAACATTAACTCTCAAATTACAGAAACAATAAGCTTTACATTGAATGTCAAAGCTGTTGCACTGTCGAGGGAAAACCTTTTTGAGGATTTTGATGCAAGCAGGCGATCCATATTGGTGCGCTCCGGATTATTTTTCAAAAAAGTTGGAGTGGAGTACAATTATCACCAGGTGCACGATCCGAATATGTACACAAACAACCTGGTTGATCAATCGATCATGTTAACCCTGAAATTTTAAAAACCTTAAAGCTTACTGATTATGAGACAAATAATTAAAATCATAGTAATTGGAGGAATTTTTGTTGGTTCATTCGTTGCGGCTGAAGGTCAGGAGCCGGCAAAAACAACCACAGAACAAACTGAAAACCAAACAAAAAAGGCACAGAACAACAATACAGTTAGAAGTAACCGGACCAACGACAAAGCGATAATCGATCCTGCCGGCGGTTCCGGTAATAGCGGAACTGCCACCTCGAAAAAAGGATACGATTATTACAAGGCAAAATCAGACATGAATACCTCGAAAACAAAAGATCATAATTCGTCGAGGAGTAATAAATCTTCAAGTGTCAATCTAAATCAAAGTAGCGCCGATTCCACGAAAGCGGATTTTAATCAAAATTCATCCCGCTCGAATAATACGAAGTAACAACTCCTTATAAGAGGCGACCCCTCTTTGTTCAACAAGGAGGGGTCGCTTCTTACTATATTCTAAGTCAGTTTCTTGGAATCCAAACTTTCATTTCATTAATTCCACGATTATCCCAAACAAAATAAGGAATTGCCATCATTTTTTGAACCGATACAGTTTTTGAATTTTTAACCTGAGCATTTCCTGAAATGGTGACTACTCCTCCCAACATTTCAGGTTCATATTTTGCAACTAGTTTTGCTGAATCTGCCAAGGCGAAGTTCATCATTTCTGTTCCGTTATCCTTTCCTTCGATACAATAAACGATTGGTCCACGCTCAATTGCAGCTTTTCCGGTATTTTCAACCACCTGTTGATTGGATTCCACGCGGTGAATGTTCATCGGCAATGAGTAATTTACCACATCGCCCGGTTTCCATTCGCGACTGATAACGGCATATCCGTTTTCTTCCGTAAAAGGCACTTTTTCGCCATTAACGGTTACTGAGTAAGGCGAGGCTTCTGATGAGATGTAAGAATACAAGTCGCTTGGTACGGGCTGATTCTGAACCCATCCCGGTATGCGAAGGCGCAAAGCAAACAGGCTGGCCTTTTCAGGAGAAACTATAATTTTTACCTGGCCATCCCACGGATATTGAGTTTCCTGGCTAATGGTAACTGGCAGCTTTTTATCTAAGTTGATAGTGGATGAACTTTGTACAAACAGGTTGACATAGAGGCTTCCGGATGTCTGGGCATAAATATAGCCCGGAATTGAAGGCAGAAACCGGCAAACATTTGATGGGCAGCACGAGCAATCGAACCAGGGTTGACGATCGAGTGATCCTCCCTGATTGAACTTGTAATGCAGGTCGCATTCCAGCGGATTAGGATAAAAGAAAGTTTTGCCATCGAGTCCAACTCCTGAAATTACGCCATTGTATAAACTCCGTTCAAGAAC
>JAJZSZ010000375.1 GCA_021849365.1 Bacteroidota bacterium
ACATGGCGCAAAGCATTGGCTACATTGCACTTTACGCGATTTTAACCAATAACCCGCAGATTAAACAAAAAGCCGCCGATTTGCTAAAAGAACATTACCTTTTTGTTTATCCCAATGGCTCGGTCGATAATTCGTGGGGAACCCGCTCGTTTAAGTGGAACTACGAAAGCGGCACCAAAACAGCACCCGGCGTCTATTTCAGTTTTGCACTGCTTGCAGACATTGATTCGAGATTCAATGCAGCCGGGTTAAAATGCCTCGAATATTTGAATAAAGAGTGCATTCGCAACGGTTTTATCACATACGGGCCACACGCCGAAAAGCATACAAGCAGTTCGTCTCCATGCAATTACTCTACATTTGCCCGTGCCCAGAGCCTGGCTTTAGCCGTTGAATATGGGGCAAAATCGCCCACAACCACCACATTTCCGGCTCAGGAAACCAATTGGTTTAAGTTTTTTCCAGACATTAATGTTGCGGTAGTTCGGACCGAAAAAATAATGGCAACAGTTTCTGCCTATGGCGAAATCCGCAGGTATCCGCGCCCTTCGGTTTGCAGGGGTGGAAGTATTACCAATTTATGGATGGAAGGTTTTGGCAGAAACGGCTACGTGGAAACATCATCAATATCCGACTATCAGCGCATCGAGGCACAGCATATGCCGGTTGAAAGCGATTTGGTCCCGCTGACTCCACGGATTGAATTCACTTCCGATGGTTCCGCTTTTTCAAATATCTGGGAAGATAAAGGCAGTATGAGCGCTGAAAAAGAAGGTGACCAAATAAAAGTATCGGTCTCAGGCAAAATGAAAAGCATAAAAGGAACTCCTTCAGAAGTTAGCTACAAACTAACCCACCGGTTTTATGCCGATTACCTGACCAAAGAAATCACAGTTAGCGGGCAAAGTCAGGTATTCCGCATTGTTGAGCCGATTGTAAATGACCCCGGAACAACATTTTCCCTTAAAAACGACAGTACAGTTATTATCAAAACAGCCTCGTCGAAAAACGAATGGGAACTTCGTGTAACCGGCTGCACGGTTCCATTCCATATTTCGCTGGGAACCGATGCCAGTAAATACTGGTGCCCATTCCCGGGAGTTGAAGCTTATCCGGTAATTATCGGCTTCGAAACGCTATCGGAAGCGCCTCAAACAATTACAATTTCATTAGGAAAAAAGAAAAACTAAATACAGAACTATGAAAAAGCTAACCACACTACTTTTGATTCTTTTTGGCCTTCAAATCCTGTCGCCAGCCCAGAAAACCATCACACAGGACGAGCGGATGCAATGGTGGCGCGAGGCGCGGTTCGGCATGTTTATTCACTGGGGATTGTATGCCATTCCGGCCGGCGAATGGAACGGAAAACCCATTGAAGGAATCGGCGAATGGATCATGAAAAGGGCAACGATTCCGGCAGCCGAATACCGGCAACTGGCAAAACAATTTAACCCGGTCATGTTCAATGCGCAGGATTTTGTGGCAACCGCAAAAAATGCCGGAATGAAATACATCACCATCACGTCGAAGCACCACGATGGTTTTGCCATGTTCAAGTCGAATGCCTCGAAATACAACATTGTGGATGCCACCCCCTACGGGAAAGATGTAATTAAAGCCCTGGCCGAAGAGTGTCAAAAACAAGGTCTGAAAATGTGTTTTTACTACTCGCAATCGCGCGATTGGAACGAACCCAACGGACTCGATAACGATTGGGACTTCCCGAAAGAACGCAATTTTCAAAAATACCTCGACGAAAAAGTAAAGCCTCAATTAACCGAACTGCTCACCAATTACGGGCCAATCGGGCTTATCTGGTTCGATACACCAATGGATATTTCGAAAGAACAGGCGCAAAGCCTGAAAGATCTGGTGCGCAGGCTTCAGCCCGAATGCATCATCAGCGGACGGTTGGGAGGCGGAGTTGAAACCGACTACATGTCAACCGGCGACAATGTGATCCCGGCAACTGTTACACCCGGCGACTGGGAAGTTCCGGCAACCCTCAACAATACCTGGGGATTCAAGAAAAACGATCACGAGTGGAAATCGCCGGAAGCGCTCACCCGTTTGCTTTTCGACATTGCGGCTAAAGGCGGTAATTATCTTCTGAATGTGGGACCAACCGCCGAAGGACTGATCCCTCAGGAATCGGTTGACATTCTGGGCAAAGTGGGCGAATGGATGAAAATAAACAGCGAGTGCATCTACGGAACTCAGGCCAGCCCATTCAAAACCGAATTCAAATGGGGAAACATCACTCAGAAACCGGGCAAATTGTACCTCGGAATATTTAACTGGCCAACCACCAATTTTTACCTGGAAGGACTGAAAAACAAAGTCAAAAAAGCCTATCTGCTGGCCGATAAGGGGCAAAAAGCGTTGCCGGTTAAAGCTTCGTACAATAAGAAAACCGGTCATTATCGCCTGAAAATTGACTTGCCCCAAACAGCTCCAGATAAAGTTGTTTCGGTTGTAGTTCTGGAAATTGAAGGAGCACCTGAAGTTGAAACTGCGATTTGCCAGCAGGCCGATCAGTCGATTTTGTTGCCCGGAGTTTCCGGAGAAGCAAGCAAAGACAATAAACCGGTTGAGCTCAAATTTACTGCCCGCGGAGGTGGTGCCGACTGGCGCGATGCAGCTATTAACCTGATGTGGAATTTCACCGTTGAGAAAGCCGGAACTTACCAAATCGACCTGGTAACAACCGAAACCGGCTCGCATGGATCGCCCGTTTGGCAAGGCGGACAAAAGATAAAAATCCGTTGCGCCGGTCAATTTCAGGAAACAACCGTTGCAGCCGACAGCAAAGAATATAATCAACGCAGCCAGTACTGGAAGCTGATCCATACTTCGGCCGGAAAAATCAAATTCGAAAAGGCCGGAACCTACGAGTTGTCTCTTATTCCGGAGAATTTTGGCGAGAACAAAACCGGATTTACTTTCAAAGAAATCCAGCTAACCCCCGTTAAATAAGAAAATTAAACCAGTAACAAATCGATATGAAGACATTTATTGCCTTAATCATTTTAATCAACATGATTCTGATGGTTCCCCGGAAATCAACGGGACAAACGCGAAAAATCATTCAGGATGCCCAGACCCAAACTACTTTAATGCTGAAAGAAGTTGAAGCAGCAAAAACCGAATGGGACAGCAAAAAAGGCGCTCCTGTGTCGCCACGAACCCTTTCGTCTGAAGGTAAACTGGTTCTCGTTCCGTCGAAAGACTGGACCAGCGGCTTCTTTCCTGGAGTAATGTGGTATTTATATGAGTTTACCGGCGACAAAAAATGGGAAGAACAGGCCAGAACCTTTACTGCCCAACTCGAAAAAGAGAAGCTAAACGGCGGAACCCATGACATGGGTTTCAAAATTTATTGCAGCTATGGAAATGGTTACCGACTAACCAATGATCCGGCTTACAAAGACATTATCATTCAGTCGGCCAAAACCTTGTCAACCCGGTTCAACCCCAAAGTGGGCTGCATTCGTTCGTGGGACCACAATGCCGATAAATGGCAATTTCCCGTGATTATCGACAACATGATGAACCTCGAACTGTTGTTTGCCGCCACTCGTATGACTGGCGATTCGTCGTTCTACAAAATTGCCGTAAGTCACGCCAACACCACTATGAAAAACCATTTCAGGCCAGATTACAGCAGTTATCATGTGATTGATTACGACCCCTCGACTGGCAATGTGCTGCACAAACATACCCATCAGGGTTATGCACACGAATCGGCATGGGCGCGCGGACAAGCGTGGGGCGTTTACGGCTACACCATGTGCTACCGCGAAACCAAAAACCCAAAATACCTGGAACAAGCTGAAAAAATCGCAGCTTTTATCCTGAATAATCAGCATTTGCCCAAAGATTTAATTCCGTACTGGGACTTCAACGCGCCAAACATTCCGAACGAACCGCGCGATGCATCGGCCGCAGCTGTAATTGCCTCGGCATTCTACGAACTCAGCCAATACTCGGTTAAAGGCATCTATTACCTGAAACTGGCCGACCAGATTACCAATAACCTGACCAAACATTACAGGTCGCCCATCGGCCAGAACAGAGGCTTTATCCTGATTCACAGCACCGGCTCAAAACCTATGAACAGCGAAGTGGATGTGCCTTTAAACTATGCTGATTACTATTATCTGGAAGCTTTGCTTCGCGCTAAAAAACTGAAGGAAAAACCGGCCGTTACGGAAAAAAAAAGCCCTTTTGAGTCGGTAATCCAAAAGAAAATAGTTGATGATGTCCGGAAAATTACGCTTGAAAAGGCCTATCAGTTTCTGAAAGAGGAACCTGTAACCGTAACTGCATCAACCTGCAAGCGCAGCGCAGGCGAGAAACACGATTTTTATTCGGAAGGCGACTACTGGTGGCCCGATCCGGCAAATCCTGGTGGACCATACATTCAGAAAGACGGGCAGACCAAT
>JAJZSZ010000376.1 GCA_021849365.1 Bacteroidota bacterium
TCATTCGAGCGTTTTCTATAAGAAGACTTTACTATCGCGCGAGAATTTCACAGTTCTTCTAATTGTTCTGGCTGTTTTAAGTGTGGCTATTGTTTTACTTCTGTATATCAGTCAGATATACAGAGGTAAGCATAAACGGAGCACCTACGAATTAAGAGAGGTTGAAAGTCAGAAAAACGAATTGGAAGAGGCCTATGAAAAACTTGCGCTTACGAAAGCAACGTTGGAAGATACCAATATGCGGTTGAACGATGCAAACCAGAAATTGATTGACGCCAAGAAGAAGGCTGAAGAATCGGATATGCTGAAGTCGGCTTTCCTGGCTAATGTTTCGCACGAGATTCGCACTCCTTTGAATTCGATTGTTGGATTCTCGTCGTTATTGGTTGATGAGGATCTGGATGAAGAAACGCGAAAATCATATATCGATCTGATTGAATCGAACACCGAATCATTGCTGGTCTTGGTTGACGAGATTATTGATTTGTCGAAAATTGAGGCACAGCAGCTTTCATTAAAGAAACAAACTTTCAGCATCGATTCGCTGATTGCTGAGCTTTACCAGATTTTTATTTTAAATCATACCAAACCCCATATTCAGTTGGTAACTAATAAAATAGCGCCGGATAAGGAACTGGTTACATTTTCCGATCGAGTTCGGGTAAAGCAGATTTTTATTAACCTGCTTTCCAATGCCTTTAAATTTACCGATGAGGGAACGATTGAAATGGGTTATGTGTCACTTGATGACGGTGAGATTGCACTTTACGTGAAAGACACCGGTATAGGTATCGACAAGAATTATCACCAGGTTATTTTCCATCGTTTTAGGAAATTGAACGGAAATTTAGGTAAGAAAATATACCGGGGGACAGGACTGGGTCTTGCCATTACAGAGAAACTGGTTGAACTTCTTGGCGGAAGAATCTGGATTGAATCAACACTTGGTGAGGGATCTGCTTTTTATTTTACACTTGATGGACTGGTCTTGAAAAACAATCCTGAATAGTATAAATCAACTTCAATATATACTTCTCTGGATCCTACATTTCTGTGAAAGAAATAAAATATGATAATTATTAGATGTATATTTAATAGAGTCATTCCTTCGTATATTAAAAATGAAAGTATGTGAGAGTAAATAGGGTATGATAAATTTTTAAAAGAAGTAAACACGCATGTCAAACAGTATGAGATCGACTTCCTGGTTTACACCTGCTTTACTATTGGCTGGATTTATCTTAGTATTCGGAATCCTAATTGGTCTGATCCAATTTCGTATTGAAAGTTATAGTCAAAAGGAAATGGCATCGGATATTGATGCGGTTGCAGAAAGTATCAGATTAAGACTCAAAGGAAACGAAGACTATTTAGTAATGCTGGCCAAAGACCGGGCCGAAAATGCACTTAATCAGAACCAGTTTCAAATCCGGGCCTCGCACTATGTAAAAGATCATCCAGAAATGATTAATATAACCTGGGTCGACTCCATATTCAATATTCAGGATGTAGCTCCACGTGAAGGGAATGAACAAATAATTGGCTTACACCTTGATCTGGCTGAACCACAAAAAGCATCCCGCAAGGCAAAAGAACTCCGATTACCCCAGTACACCAAAGCCTTTGAAGCCATACAAGGTAATCCATCATTCGAAATATGGATTCCTGTTTTTCGGGGAAATACCTTTCTTGGACTTTTGGCAGGCGTATATTCCTGTGAAAAGGTGGTGAATTTTCTTGTGCCCGAGCAGATGAAAATCCGCTACAAGGCCCGGATTGAGGATGAAAACAGTTTAATTGTATGGCAGCAAAACTTAAGTAAATCAACTATCTCTGATATTGAGTCAAAGGTGCTGATTGCAACTGCTGAAAGTGGTTTGATGTTGTGCTTTACTCGTATTGGCTGGGGACTTATTGATTGGACTTTAGTATTTCTAATAATTTTAAGCTTGGGGCTTGTTGGTGGAATGGCATTCTCGATGTGGAAAGTAAGTGTGGAAATGGATCGGAGACGTATGACTGAAAATATACTAAAAAAGCAGAATGATGAATTTGCACAGCTTAATGAGGAATATAAATTTATAAATACTGAACTTCAACTGGCAAAAGAGAAAGCTGAATCTGCCGATCGGTTAAAATCAGCATTTCTGGCAAATGTTTCACATGAGATACGTACTCCATTAAATTCAATCGTTGGGTTTTCATCCTTATTGATTGAACCTGACTTAAAAGATGAGGATAAGCATGCCTATGTTAATATGATTGAATCAAATACCGAATCATTATTGGTACTTATCGATGAAATTATTGATCTCTCTAAAATTGAAGCTCAGCAACTTACCTTAAAAAAGGAAGAATTTAGTGTCGATCAGTTAATATCAGAGTTATTCCAGATTTTTAAACATGAAAACAGTAATTGTGATGTAGTTTTTCTCATTGAAAAAATTTCGGACAACATGGATTTGTTTGCCAACTCCGATCGTGTTCGGGTAAGGCAAATTCTGATTAATTTACTTACCAATGCCTTTAAGTTTACCGAATCAGGATCGGTGAAGATGGGTTATTTGAAAATTGATGGGAATGTAGTTTTATTTGTCAAGGATACCGGAATCGGCATTAGTGAAGAACATCATCGGGTAATTTTTCAACGCTTCAGAAAGCTAAACGAAATCCAGGATAAGCGCATATATCGTGGAACTGGCCTTGGTTTGGCTATTACCGAAAAACTTGTTGAATTGCTCGGCGGTCAAATCTGGGTCGAATCTGATCTAGGAAAGGGTTCCTGTTTCTATTTCACCCTTCCCGATTTGGAGTTGCGAGATGTTAAGACATAAAAAAACCAGCCGAAGCTGGTTCATATAGCTTTTAAAAAAATCCAAGTTCCAGACGAGCTTCTTCGCTCATCATTGATTTATCCCAAGGTGGGTCGAAAACAAGTTCAACATCACATTCTTTAATGGTATCAACCGCAAGTGCTGCCTGGCGAACATCTTCAAGTAACACATCGGCTACCGGGCATCCCGGAGCTGTTAGTGTCATAATAATGTTGGCTTTATCGTTCTCGTCAACATCTAAATTGTAGATAAGCCCAAGGTCATAAATATTTACTGGTATTTCTGGATCATAAACGTCTTTTAAACGTTCAATAATCAGATCAATTCTGGCATCCATCTTCTATTCTCCTTTTTCTGAAATCCTGTTATAAGCAACAGCATAGAGTTTAATTTGTTTGATCATAGACAACAACCCGTTCGATCGGGTGGGTGAGAGGTGTTGTTTCAGGCCGATTTCATCAACAAAATATAATTCGTTGTCGATGATGTCTTTGGGCGTTTGGTTCGATACTACGCGCAACAGTAGAGCAACCAATCCTTTCACAATTACAGCATCACTCTCACCTCTGAAAATAATTTTTCCGTCAACAAAATCAGAAACCAGCCAAACTCTCGACTGGCAGCCTTTAATCAGGTACTGATCAATTTTATCCTTCGGATCAAGGTCTTTCAGTTCGTTTCCCAATTCAATCAGGTAGCTGTATTTATCCATCCAGTCTTCGTAAACCGAAAACTCTTCGATAATCTCCTGCTGTATATCGTTTATTGTCATTTGCAAAAGCATTTAGGATGCAAATGTCGCTAATTTTTGAATTTCTTCAAAAGGAAAAATATTTCGTTATGAAAGCTTAACAAATCAGTCATTTTTATGGTTGCAAAATTAAGTCTGTTTCTATTTTTGAATGAATCTAAATTACTTCAGTGCCCATTTCAAGCCCGATTAATTCGTAACTTTAGACGAAACATAAACGCAAATACCAAATTTCAATAAAACATTAATTATGGAATCATTAGCCGGATCAAGAACAGAACAAAACCTGCTGAAAGCCTTTGCCGGTGAATCGCAGGCACGTAACCGCTACGAATTTTTTGCCAAGCAGGCTCAAGCTGAAGGGTTGCAACAAATTGCTGCTTTGTTTATGGAAACTGCTGAAAACGAACGTTCACATGCCAAACAGTTTTTCAAACAACTGGAAGGACGTATGGTGGAAATTACCGCGACCTATCCTGCAGGAAAAATCGGTACAACTTTGGAAAATCTGAAAGCTGCTGCCGACGGCGAAAACGAAGAATGGACCGAACTTTATCCTGAATTTGCGCGCATTGCGGAGGAAGAAGGGTTTAAAAAAGTGGCTGTTTTGTTTAAATCGATTGCCAAGATTGAAAAGGCTCACGAAGAACGTTACCGTAAACTTTATCAGAACCTCGAAGAAGGAAAGGTTTTCAAACGTGAAGACAAAGTAATCTGGAAATGTCGTGTTTGCGGATTCCTGCACGAATCAACCATGCCACCACAACAATGTCCGGTTTGTGGTCATGCGCAGGCTTATTTCGAAATCGAAGCTCAGAATTTCTAATAGAGGATAAAAGGTAAAAGTCTGGTAGATCG
>JAJZSZ010000377.1 GCA_021849365.1 Bacteroidota bacterium
CCACAGCGAACGGTCGTTGCCCGAAAACTCGTCGTTACCGGCTACTAATTTTTTTTCAGGTTCTGCTTTTTCAGGTACGGTTGCAGTGGCTGCTTTTACAGCGGGCGATTCAGGAGTCATGGTTAGTGTGTCGGCTCCTGGAGAGGGCAGATTCTCTGTTTTTACTTCTGCTTTTTGCGCCTGAGCTGTACCGGCCGGAACATCAAACGAAAACTCCGATTCTCCCGGGATGCAGGTTTCGTCGTTACATGCCTGATAATTTACAGTTCCGCTTACTTTAACCGGTTGGGTGCCGGTTATTTTTATCTTTTGTGTAAAGGTCACAAGCTTGTCGAAATACTTCACCTTCATCTGGAACATTTCGTCAAAAACTTCCTGTGGTGTTGGTTCAATAGCTTTACCTACCAGTTCAATGCCATCCACCTTTTCGAACCTGAATTCGGTAGGCATTGGTCCGCCATCAGGCAGGTTTTGCGAGTACAAATGCCATCCCTGATCAATACGGGCTATAAATTGCAGCTCAGCAGTATTTGATCCGGTAACCTTGGTTTTATATTCCCACTTTACAGGTACCAGTATCTGTGCCTGACCTGAAAATACCGAAATTGTGAAGAAAAATGCAAAAAGCAATCTTAAAATAGCTTTCATATGTAAATATCTATATAATTGTAATTGCAAAGATAACGATTGTCGAGCTTATTTGTTCCTGAATGAACTCTGTTCAGTAAAATCAATTCGCCGAACATCGCAACTTTAGGCAAAAATACTTAAATATTTGAATGCCCTTTGGGGGGTATCCTGCTAAAAAGCAGGGCAAAATATGAATTAAATACATGTTTTTTAGGTAAAAACAAAATCCTTGAACATGTATTTGCGTTAGTTGAAAGTAAGAGCTGGAATAATTTAATTTTGAATGATATGTAATAAAACATATGTTTTAATACATATTTGGCATAGAAGTTGATCAAGTAAATGCCTGATTAACACTCATCAATCAAATTGTCCACCTAGATTCTAAACCAATGAATAGAAAAAAGATCCTTCTGATAGCTATTCCTGCTGTCGTTTTAATCGTATTTTTTATAGTCTTCCGGAAAAATGGAACCGATTACAGTCAGATTATCACCACTGTAAAACGCGGGACTTTCAATGCCCTGATTTTTTCGTCGGGACAGCTTGAATCGGAAAAATCGGAGAGTATCAATATTCCGGAGAAGTTAAACGACCGTAATCTTCGCATTTGGGAGCTGGCTATTACCCACATGGTTGAGGAAGGCACAGTGGTCGATTCGGGCGATTATGTGGCAACACTCGATCACAAGGCGGTTGAGGAGCAGATTAAACTCGCACAGGATGATATGGATAAAATGCTCACTGAGTACGAAGACAGTAAAATCGATTCGAACCTGAATCTGAGCAACCAGCGGGATATTATTGTCAACGCGCGACTTGACCTGACAGAGAAAAAGATTGTGGTTGACGAATCAGTTTACGAATCGCCATCAATCCGGAAAAAGGCAAGTATGGATTTGGATAAGGCGCAGCGCAAACTCGAGCAGGAACAAAAAGCATATGGCCTGAAAAAACAGCAGGAGGAAAATAAGGTACAGCGAAAATACATCAACTACCGGCAGGTCTCGGAACGTTTGGGCGAGTTGCAAAAACTGTTCGAATCGCTTGAGATAAGGGCTCCCAAGGCTGGAATTGTTACGTATTTTAAATATCCGTGGGGCGAAATCATAAAAACAGGCTCGAAAGTTGGGCCATATAATTCTATCATTGCTTCCATCCCGGAAATGTCGAATCTTATTTCGAGAACGTACATTAACGAAATCGATATTTCGAAAGTAAAAATTGGCCAGAATGTAAAAATAGGAATTGACGCTTTCCCGGAGAAACAATTGGCTGGGGAGGTTATCTCGGTGGCCAACATCGGGCAGGCAATGCCAAACAGTGATGCCAAAGTATTCGAGATCAAAATCAAAATTTTCGGTCAGGATAAAGATCTAAAACCAGCAATGACCACCAGCAATGCCATTGATGCCGGATTATTTAAGGACACCTTAATGGTTGCAACCGATGCCATTTTTGAAAATGACAGCCTGAAATTTGTGTACCTCGGGAAAGACAATCCGGTGAAGCAAATTGTTTGGGTGGGCGACGAGAATGAGAATTATGTGCTGGTTAAAAAAGGTCTGAAAGAAAACGATGAGGTTTGGTTATCGGAACCAGCTGATGCTGCCGATTTAAAATTCAAGGGGCAGGAGATTTATGCTGAAATAAAGAAAGATAAAGAAAATGCCCGCATCAAGGCCGAAAAGGAACGCGAAGAAATGCTGAAGAACAAAGCTGATGCGACAGCTCAACCACCAGGAACCTTACCTGCAGGTGTGGTAGTTAAACAAAACAAATAGCACAAAACCTAAAACTTAAACAATGATTTTTAAAAAGTATTTTCATGATATAGTTATTGGTTTTGAGGCTATTATCGATAATAAACTCAAATCGATGTTAACCGCATTAGGCATCATTTTCGGGGTGGCTGCGGTAATCAGTATGATGGCCATTGGGAATGGTGCCGAGCAGGAAATTCTAGAACAGATTAAAATGGTTGGTGTAAACAACATCATTATAACACCCACTGAAGTCGCCGGAAATGAATCAAAATCTTCAGGACAGGAAGATAAAGCCGGGGCAAAAAAATTCTCGAAAGGACTGACCATGCACGATTTAAGTGCGATTGAAGAAATTGTACCAACGGTGAATATGGTTAGTCCGGTTATTTCGTACAACTACTCGGCTATTATCGATGGGAAAAGTAAACCCGTTGTAATTGAGGGGGTAAATACCAATTATTTCAGAGTTTTCAATATTAACCTGCAAAAGGGCGAAGTTTTTAACCGGCTACAATCCGAAGCAGGGCAGCCGGTTTGTGTGATAGGTGATAACATTAAAACAGTATTTTTTAATCAGGAAGATCCGGTTGGAAAATATATCAAGTGCGGGCAAATATGGCTGAAAATAATCGGAGTTGTTGAGCGGCGCGATTTCACTGCCTCGGCATCCGACGAAATGGGCATCAGCAGTACCGACAACAAAATATTTGTTCCTGTGCAAACCGTACTGATGCGGTTCAAAAACCGGGCTCTTGTCCGTGCCGACGAAGTGGAAAAGTCGAATGCCCGTCGCCGGATTGTAATTACCGATGCCAATTCGGCCACCGAGGAGGAAGATAAAAATCTGAATCAGTTGGATAAGATTGTATTGCAGGTGAAGGAAACCGAACAACTCGGTGCCACTGCCGGTGTAGTCAAACGATTACTTTTACGTCGGCATTCGGGATTATATGATTTCGAGGTTACTATTCCTGAACTGTTACTGAAGCAGCAACAGCGCACCAAAAAGATTTTCAATATTGTGTTGGGAGCCATTGCCGGCATTTCGCTTATTGTTGGCGGTATTGGTATCATGAATATCATGCTGGCTTCGGTTATGGAGCGGATTCGCGAAATTGGAACCCGCCAGGCCATTGGAGCCTCGCGTAAAGATATTGTTGCTCAGTTCCTGGCCGAATCAACACTGATCAGCCTTTCAGGAGGAATCATTGGGATTATTCTCGGTATTGTTTTGTCGAAGATCATTACTGCGGTATTCGATATTAAAACCATCATTTCATTCTTCAGCATTTTTATTGCTTTTGGCGTTTCGGCCATGGTTGGAATCATGTTCGGTTACATGCCTGCCAAACGTGCTGCCGATAAAGATCCGGTAGAATCATTACGTGCATAAAATCAGCCCTTATGAAAAAACAAATAATGACAATTAAACGATACCAATATCTGCTTCTGATTGTCCTGATCTCAGGACTTCAGCTAAATCTCAAAGCTCAACCTGCAAAGTACAGTCTTAGTCTCGACGAGGTCGTGAAAATAGCCTCACAAAGTTCGCTCGATGCGTTCAGGTATAAAAACATGTACCTGGCAAGTTATTGGGAATACCGGTACTACCGGGCCGATAAGCTTCCAAGCCTGACCATGAATGCAACTCCGCTCGATTTCAATCATTACCGCAAACGCGAATACAATTTCCAGACAAACGAAGACCAGTATGTGTTGCGCGATTATTTTAACTCCGATCTGGCCGTTCAGTTGAATCAAAAGGTGGGTTTAACCGGCGGAAATCTGTTTCTGAGTTCCGAACTTGGAATGGTGAAGAATTTGGGTGGCGAAAAGGTGACTTCATATCAGGCAACACCCGTGAGCATTGGTTACCAGCAGTCGTTAAACGGATACAATGCAGTGAAATGGCAGTCGAAAATTGAACCGGTGAAATACGAGAAGGCAAAGAAAACCTTTGTTCAGTCGCAGGAAAACCTGGCAATGAAAAGTACCGCCATGTTTTTCGATTTGGTTGAAGCACAAATTCAACTGAAAATTGCACAA
>JAJZSZ010000378.1 GCA_021849365.1 Bacteroidota bacterium
ATGTATCCCGAGTCTTCCATGAGCGAGATAAAAAAGAACAGGATCAGGATGTTGGGCAGGAAAACAATCACGCCTCCTACTCCACCAATGATTCCATCGACCAGCAAATCTTTCAGAGCGCCGTCGGCCATTAGTGAGCCAACAGTTTCGCCCAGCCAGCCCACCAAACTGTCGATCCAGTCCATAGGGTAAGCGCCCAGCGTAAAAGTGGACTGAAAGGTGAGCCAGATAAAAAAGATAAACACCGGGAATCCCCAGATTTTATGCGTCAGCACCTTGTCGATCTCACGGCTCTGATCGCGGCGAACCTGCGCCCCATTGCGGTAAGTTTCTTTCAAAGCACCAGCCACAAAACCATATTTGGCATCGGCAATCAGGGTTTCCGACTGATCGTCAAACTGACTTTCGAGCCGGATAATCTCTTCACTGGCAATTTTCGATACGGTTTCGAACGTAAAACTGCCTTTCAGTACATTCTGAACATGGTTGTCGCCTTCCAGAAGTTTGATTGACAGGAACCGGGTGGAATATTTTTTCCGGAGCTGCTCGTCTTTCTTCAGTTCCTGCTGAATGTTCTGAATCGATTTTTCGATCTCGTGGCCATAATTGATGTGTATGTGTCGCACAATCGGGTCGCGGTCTTCGTACACCTCAATAATGCGGTCGAAAAGCTCTTTCAACCCTTTCCCTTTGGAAGCTACAGTTGGTACAATCGGGATGCCCATCATTTCGCCCAGGTGTTTAAAGTCGAGCCTGGCTCCTTTTAGCTCCAGTTCGTCGAACATGTTCAGGGCAATCACCACTTTGATGTTCATATCGATCAACTGAGTCGTGAGAAACAGGTTTCGTTCGAGGTTCGAGGCATCCACCACGTTCACCACAATATCCGGGCGCTTCTCTGCAATATGATTTCGTACATATAATTCTTCAGGAGAATATTCGGTAATTGAATAGGTTCCCGGCAAGTCGGAAATGAGGAACGAATAATCGTCCTGACGAAACCGGGCCTCTTTGGCATCGATGGTTACACCGGCATAATTACCCACGCGTTCTTTCGAACCCGAAGCATAGTTGAATAAGGTCGTTTTTCCACAATTCGGGTTTCCAACCAGAGCTACCGAAATGGTTTTTCCTTTCTTCTCTGCGGATAGTTTTTGGCGATGCTCATCAATGGTTCCTTCAAAATTGATGACCATTTCCTTAGCTTCGGCAGGCGATACAACCTCAATCAAATCGGCTTCGCTGCGGCGCAACGACACTTTATAGCCCATAATCTCATATTCGACCGGGTCTTTCATCGGGGCATTCTTAATCACTTTTACCATCTGCCCCTTTACAAACCCCATTTCGGAGATTCGTTTCCGGAAAGCACCCTGCCCCAGCACATGAACGATAACACCGCGGCTACCGCTCGACAAATCGGCCAGACGTTTCGATTTAATTTCCTGCTCTATATTGTTTGCAAACATCTTTTTTGGTTTTTAAAATTCCAATCCCAATCGTACCAATCCCACAGTTGCATTTCCAAGGTGCCTGTCCGTTCCGCCCGGATGCACAACGTACTGCATTTCGGGCTGTAAATAAATCTGGTTGGTAACCTGCACTTTATATGTCAGTTCTATGGCTGTTTCGTCGCGGCCCCGGTCTCTGGTGAGCATCCCGTCGGCAATGGCCAGGCCCAAAACATCGGCTCCCTTTTTGGAGAGTAAGCCTGTGTAAGCGCATCCGGCCCCCAGGTATGCAAAATTGTCGTTACGCGGACACACTCCCAGTTGATAAAATATACTGAAGTTGCGATTATCCCTCGCCCAAAGCTGCTGATCGGCAACAACGTATGCACCATAATCGTGAGTCAGCTCATCGCCGGTTTCCGAGTTTATCACACCACTTTCGGGGCAATGCTGATGAAAGAACACCCCGGCTTTAAAAACGTTACTGTTTCCCTGTTTTCCGGTCCAGTTATACTGCCCCTCGGTTACCCAAAGCAACCCTTGAAGGTGGTTCATATCCCATTTTATATTGTAGGGATTTTCCTCAAAATCGATGGGACACCCACGGTAAACAGCCGTTTTGAGGCTTATTTTTTCTGAAGCATCCCAGCATACTGTTATTCCGGGAGAAGTCAATGGGAAAATCGGAGCCAGAATGTTGTCTGAAATGACGGAGTGGACACCAAATGAGCTGTTCAGGAAGAGAGAACCTACATCGCTGGCCGCAAATTCGGCATTCAAATCCTGAAGGCCAAACGTAGCAGTAACTTTGGCAAATCTCTGTTTGAACCACAATTCGTATAAAAAAGTATGATTACCTGCCTCGATATTGGAAACCACCTGGAAATCGCCAATGAGGTTTGCCGATGGCTCTCCACCATGCGAGTTGGCTCCGTGAACCAAGAATTCACCACCTTTCCACAAGCCAGCTTTTTCGGCATCGAAATGCAGAAACAAGTCGGCCAAACCAAGGTAGGTCGATCCGGGTTCAATCCCTCCCCTAAAGTTGGTAACGAAATCGCCTTTATAACTGGCATTAAGTTGCCAGGCCGCCTGCCTGAGCGTATCAGCCGATTCAGAAAATCCATTCAAAGTAGCCAGAAATAACAACATCAGAGCCCCTTTCCTCAATAAAATTCCGTGCATAAAAGTTGATTGTTTGGTTTTGTAAAAGTACCCATCACCAAACTGCACGGCAATCCCCAATTATGGGGATTTATTTATTGAGAAAGCGCTGAAAAGCTATATGAATAAGGAAAAATTAAAGAGAATAAATTCGCCGGATTGGATCTTTCTGACTAACGAAGACTGTCGGCAATCAGCAGAATCATCATCATCAGGTAAAGCAAATTGAGTTTCAGGAACGACATGCGAACCGGGAAATCCTGTTTTACCAAAATACCTGAGGTAAGCGAAAACAGCAGGTAAAAAATATAAACAAACAGGAAAAGTAAGGCCACCAATCCATGCAACACTGTTGCTGCCACAAGAAATGCAGCACCAATTGTGGCCAGAATCCAGGTATAACTTAATCGCTTAATCTGATTGTCGGTAAACACCGTATTCAGGCTTGGAAAACCAGCCATGGAATATTCCTTTCCAAACATGAGCAACAGAAGCCAAAAGTGAGGAATCTGCCCAATAAAAAAGAATAAGGCCACCCAGATGATGCGCTCGTTCAACAATTCGCCGCCCCCCGCAAACCAACCGATAAATGGCGGCAGTGCACCTACGAGTGAGCCGGGAACCACTGCAAAAGCTGTTACTTTTTTAAGCGGCGTATAAATGGCATTGTAAGATAAAAGCGTAAGGAAGCTGGTCAGAAAAACAATCGGGCGGAAACCCGTTAGCAGAATTGCTGCTCCGGCAACAAAATAGGCCAAGGCGACCAGCATGGCACCCTGCAAACTGATTTTTCCGGAAGGGATAGGCCGTTTCTGTGTACGGGGCATCAGAGCATCGGTTTTATACTCCTGAATGTGGTTAATAGCTCCCGAACTGCACGACATCAGGAAAACACCCGGGATAAGCAAAAGAGCCCCGGCATCAAACTTCCCAGTCTGCAGCACGTAGCCCGTGCAGGCAGATAAAGCAACGGGCAAAGAGATTCTCACTTTGCCCAATTCTGCTATTATTTTTAAATTAATCTTCAATTGTCAGTTACCAATTTTCAATTAAAAGCCATCATTACTGCCCATTGATCATTGAACATTGATCATTATTTCAAGGTTTTCAGGTATTCGGTTATTTGTTTGATATCGTCGTCGGTGAGCTGACCTTTATACGACAACATCAAGCCTTTATTGAATCCCTTCACCACATCAGCATTCGGTTCGTAAATCGATTTTTTGATGTACTCGTCATCAACGGTTACTTCACGTTCACTGCCATTGGTTTCAACCGTTACCTTATGTCCGTATATCCCTTTAAACGAAGGACCTACCAGTTTATTTCCATCAATAGTATGACAGGCAAAGCAGCCTATATTCTTCATAATACGCT
Organism: Bacteroidota bacterium; assembly: GCA_021849365.1. Lineage (GTDB taxonomy): Bacteria > Bacteroidota > Bacteroidia > Bacteroidales > Prolixibacteraceae > Aquipluma. The sequence goes on from JAJZSZ010000378.1 coordinate 3,993, forward strand.
GACCGCTGGCCACCGGAGAATCGGTTACTGCTGCCACATGCTTGGTGGTATCCACATACCACGAATTAAACTTCTGCTCGTTCATTACTTTCACCTGATTGAGCATATATGAGTGATTCAACCCGCAATACTCCGCGCAGAACAAGTCGAAAAGACCTTCACGCTGCGGTATAAACCATACAAACTTCTCGCGTCCCGGAACCACGTCTTCCTTTACCCTGAATGACGGAATATACAAAGAATGAATAACGTCAAGCGAATGTAAATTCAGCTTAACAGCTTTGTTTAAAGGCACAAAAAGCGTATCTGTCTTTTTCCCATTCGGGTATTCGAAGGTGAAATTCCACATCCGCGCAGTAACAGTTATATTGAAACTGTCTTTGGGTGCCTTTTTCATGGGCGACCATCCGGCCCAGCCATAATAGAACATGACCAGTA